>JAKUTI010000122.1 GCA_022448765.1 Pseudomonadales bacterium | reverse complement strand
AACTGGAACGATTTTGATGAACGTGGATGAATCGGAAAGGCTTACGGCGAGTGTGCAATACGCGATCGAGCGCGACCGGGCGATTAGCATTGAGGGTAGTCGAAGCAAAGCCTTTTTGGGTTGGCCGGTAGAGGGCGAGCCACTCTCGACCCTGGGTCATACAGGCATCATTGACTATCGTCCTGATGAACTTGTTATCACCGCGCGGGCGGGAACATCGTTGAGCGAATTGGACGCCGCGCTCAATGACGAGAATCAGGTGCTGGCGTGTGATCCACCCCGTTTCGACGGCACGGGCACGCTCGGTGGCGCCATTGCTGCTGGCTTTTCCGGTCCGGGGCGACCGTGGCATGGTTCCGTTCGCGATGGGCTATTGGGTGTGGAATTGGTCAATGGTGTTGGTGAGCGTATGCAATTTGGTGGTCAGGTGATGAAGAATGTTGCCGGCTACGATGTTTCCAGGCTCATGGTTGGTGCTCGGGGGACTCTTGGGCTCATCTTAAGTGCCAGTCTTAAAGTGTTGCCAAGACCGCAATGTACGTGCACCGTCGTGGTTGATGTTGATGGTACTGAAGCGGGTAATCGTTCCCGCCAACTGCTTCGCAAACCCCATCCCGTCAGTGGGGCGTGCTATGTCGGTAATCGTCTATACATCAGGCTGGAAGGAGACGAAGAAGCGGTCGTTGTGGCATCCGAGACGTTGGGCGGGAGAGTGACGGCTGACGGGTCTTTTTGGGATCAAGTTCGAGACCACGAGCATTCGTTTTTTCGAAGGAATCGGCCTTTGTGGCGCGTTTCGTTAGCGCGTGGCGCGTTTGGTATTCCGGACAACTATCCGGAGCAATTGGTTGAATGGGCGGGGTCCCAAGCTTGGACATTCCTAGACGGCGACGTTTCCGAGTTAGGGCTTGGTGAGGGTGATTATGCGACGCCGTTTCGTAACGTCTGCGCCGACTTGTTGAAGGGGGTGGCTACCGAGGACTTTTATGCGCGACGGCTTAAGTTTGCGTTTGACCCGCGAGGCATTTTCAATCCGGGGACGGTTGCCTAAGTGCAGACGCAATTACCCCGGACATTCCTTGAGACTCCAAGCGGTCGCCGGGCTGATCAGATACTACGGCGCTGCGTGCATTGCGGATTCTGTAACGCGACTTGTCCGACCTATCTGGAACGCGGCGACGAGTTAGACGGGCCACGGGGACGGATCTACCTCATTAAGGAGGTGCTAGAAAGCGGTTCCGCGAATCGTGTCGCCGCGAAACATCTCGATCGCTGTTTGACGTGTCGGGCATGCGAGACAACGTGTCCGGCAGGAGTTGAATACGGGGAGTTAGCCGAGATTGGTCGAGACGCTCTGCGCGATAGTGGTGCATTGAAATCTAGTTGGATTACACAACTTTTGCTCGTGCTTGTACGGCATCCAAATTGGCTGCGGGTGATGATGACGCTGGGCCGTTATATGCGATTCCTTCTGCCAACGTCATTACGCGAGACGCTCACGCACATCCCGCGCCGGGGTGAAGCGACCGGTACTGAAGACGCGTCTATTTTAATCATGCGGGGCTGTGTTCAATGCGTTGTTACTCCCGAAGTCAATGACCATCTAGCAGGGCTACTCGAGAGACGCGGTATCGCTTTTCAGTTTTCCGACGAAACGCAGTGTTGTGGTGGCATGGAGTTGCATGCGGGTCGGCATCACGTTGCGTTGAACCAGATGCAACGGAATATCGATGCACTTGATCCTTCGACGGTAAACACCGTGATATCAACGGCGACCGGTTGTGGCGTGACGCTAAAGGAATATGGACGTCTACTCGGTTCAGAAGACGGCCAAGCGTTTTCTGCCAAAATTGTCGACGCTGCGGAGTATCTTCGATCGCATACATTTACCAAGCAACGAAAGGATGTGAGTAGAGTGGCGTGGCATGCACCATGCACTTTGCAGCATGGTCAGCAGCTTCGGGGAGTCGTCGAGTCGATCTTGACGAAAACAGGTTACGAGTTGGTGCCGGTGGAGGATGCACATCTTTGTTGTGGATCTGCGGGGGCGTATTCCATCGAACAACCGGAACTTTCGCGTCAACTACGGCAGCGAAAGGTCGATTTGCTGACGGCGAATCAACCTGAACTCATTGCGACGGCCAACATCGGCTGCCAAATGCACATGGGTGCGATCGCGGAAATCCCAGTGGTGCATTGGCTTGAACTGCTTCGGTGAAATGAGTTGGATGGTAATGGGCACACGTTCCCATGGATTTGACCCTAACAATCGCGAGGAATAGCGGGTTCTAGGATCGAAACGATGGGTAATTAGGCAGCGTAATACTGGGTTTCGCTGGGAGAAAGGTTAGCTAAAGCGGAGTCTATTATTGCTTGTGCGTGACTTGCACAGGTGCCACAACTGGTGGCGACGCCAAGTTTCTTGGCTACAGATTCGAGGTCGCGATGGCCGGCCACTACAGCATCGTTGATTTCGGCAGTTCTTACAGCGTGACAAAGACAGACATACATCGTAGTCGAAGTGTAAATGAGAATGATTAGCAATAGCAACACCAAATGGGAGTGCGTTTTATTGGCATCTGAAAACGATTTTTATTATTAATATCAATAACTTATGTGTACATTGACGTTTGCGGAAGCTATGATTGGGAGACCAGTAGAGGACGTCCTATGAAGCCACGAGACCCAGACATCATTACCCATCTGAATCGCGCGCTAAAGAACGAGTTGACGGCCGTCAACCAGTACTTCCTGCATGCCAAGATGTTTTCAGACTGGGGTTTAGAACGCATTGGTGAATACGAAAAAAAAGAATCGATTGACGAAATGCGACACGCTGACGCGTTGATTGAACGAATTCTATTTCTAGAAGGACTTCCCAATCTTCAGGATCTTGGCAAGTTGATGATCGGTGAAGAGGTGAAGGAAATGCTCGAGTGCGACTTGGCCCTTGAGAACGCGGCGATGCCGGATCTTCGTGACTCCATTGCCTTCGCAGAGGACATTCACGATTATGTCACCCGAGAATTGTTCGAATCCATTCTTGAATCAGAAGAAGAGCACGTCGACTGGATCGAAACGCAACTTGAACTGATCGATAAAACAGGTATCGAGAACTACATTCAGTCGCAGGTTTCGGAAGCAAGCTGAGCCTTGTAAACCACTTCTCGTTATTCGAGGTGCAATACCGGGATGAGTGTGTCGGTTTTCGCACGTCTCACGCCCCATCGGATTAGCGCGGTGAACATGAACGCGGCCATGGCAATCATGCTGATGCACCAAAAGAGAGTCTGCAGGGGGTGATCAGCCACGCCGCCGAGCTGATAACAAACGACTGCGGCGGCGTAGGCGATGACGATGCTCCAGGCTGTACTAAAGATGGCCCAGAACGAGCCAAGTTCCTTGTAGATTGCTCCGATAGTTGCAACGCAAGGCATATAAAGAAGAACGAAAAGTAAATAGCTAAATGCTCCTAATTCGCCATCGAATAATGAGCGCATTGCGGCGATCGTATTGATTTCGACAGCCTGATTATTCGCGGCGGCAGACGTATCGCCGAGCTCACCTAAATCCAAACCGAGAGGGTCCGTGACGGTTGAAACAATGGCCGAGAGATTTTCGGGAATGGTGTGCGCGGCACTAATGAATTCGTCGAGCAGATCGAAGTTTGAATCGCGTACTGGGGTTTCGCTGTAGAGCGCGTCGAGAGTTCCAACGACAACTTCTTTTGCAAAGATTCCGGCAAAAATTCCAACCGTCGCAGGCCAATTGTCGTCGCTGATGCCCATGGGTCGAAATGCGGGGGTAATTGTTCGTCCGATCGAAGAAAGAACAGAGTCTTTCGTGTTCTCGTTGCCGAAACTCCCATCAGTACCGACGGAATTCACAACGTTCAAGACGATCACTACCATCACGATGGCTTTGCCTGCCCGGGTAACAAAGCCGGAAAGTCGCTGCCAGGTGTGAATCAAGACGCCTTTTAAGGTGGGTAGATGATAAGCCGGGAGTTCGAGGATGAAGGCAGAAGCGCGTGAGTGAAGCAAGTGGCGGCGAACTACCATTGCCGAAACAACGGCGACGGCGATACCAAAGAAATACAGCGCGAACACAATGTTTTGACCGTTACGGGGGAAGAAGGCTGCAGCGAATAGCGCGTAGACGGTCAGCCGCGCACCGCAGGACATAAAGGGCGCCATGATTGTTGTAAGAATTCGGTCTGGCTGATTGTCGAGACTCCTCGTCGCCATCACCGCGGGGACGTTGCAACCAAACCCGACAATCAACGGCACAAAAGATTTGCCGGGTAGACCAAGTCGTTGCATTAATCGATCTAGAACAAAGGCGGCGCGTGCCATGTAGCCGGTGTCTTCCAAGAAGGTCAGAAATAAAAAAAGACAAGCGATGACAGGAATGAATGTTCCGACAAGTTGAATGCCTCCGCCGACGCCATCTGCAAGGAAGGTTACTAGCCAAACGGGTAAACCAACTTGTCCGAGCAGTATTCTTGGCCCCTCGACAAACAGCGCGTTACCGGCAATGTCAAAGAAATCGATAAACGCCGACCCGACGTTGATCGTGAACATGAACATCAGGTACATCACCCCAAGAAAAACTGGAAAGGCGAGATAACGATTAAGTACCAGGTGGTCGATCCGGTCGGTAATGGGTTGTGTCTGTTTGGGTTCGACCACGGTGTGCTTGACGATGTCATCGATCAATGCGTACCGCTCGGCAGAACCCTCGAGGACCGAAAACGAGCGGTGTGTGGCGGTGGACAGACTGTTCTTGAGTTGCTCGATACCACGACCGCGAGTCGCCACCATCGGTATTACGGGGCAAGCGAGCGCTTCCGCGAGTTGCGGTACGTCTATCTCGATACCCAGTTGTTTGGCGCTATCGAGCATATTGAGCGCGACGACAACCGGGGTGCTTTGTTCACGCAATTGCGTTGTCAGAAAGATACCCCTCGATAGGCTGGTGGCGTCAACAACGTTAATAATTACGTCTACCGAGGCGCTGGAAAGAAATTCGCGCGTGATTCGTTCGTCGAACGCTTCGGTAGCGTCACCGGGGTCTAGGCTGTAGGTGCCCGGCAAGTCGATGACCTCGAAAGTGGCATCCTGGTGAACGAATTGACCTGATTTTTTTTCTACCGTGACACCGGGCCAATTGCCCACGCGCTGGCGCGCGCCGGTGAGGGCATTAAACACCGTGGACTTCCCGCTATTTGGGTTGCCCACTAAGCCTATGGTTAGCATTAACTTGTCGGCCGCCGAGGTGCCGAGGACGACGCTTCTGTCTCGATGATCAGGCAATCGGCCTCTCGGGCGCGGATAGCTAGTCGAAATCCACGTAATCTTAACTCGATGGGGTCGCCCAATGGGGCAGCACGAAGGACTTGGAACCGGGTTCCTCTTACCAGTCCTAGGCTCTTCAAGCGCTCTACATACGCACTCTCATCGCGGAACCCGATAACGGTTGCGGTTTCACCCATGGCAAGCTGTTGGATCGACGGCATTCGTCGATCGTACCCCAATCGCAAATAATTCTCATTCGCGAATGATGTTGGAACCTGGGGCTACCGCCCTGTGCGAGATCGCTGAGTCGTTGATTCGGTTGTCAGTTTTCGGTGCGTTTACGAACGTAAAGCACCAGTTCATGGTCGACTAATTCAAAACCATATTCGCGGGCAAGTTCTTTTTGCAGTTCTTCAATGTGACTGCTGACAAATTCAGTCACCGTCCCGGTGTCGATATCGACCATGTGATCGTGATGAGTCTCGTGGGCTAACTCGTAGACAGCATGGCCATCGTCGAAGTTGTGTCTATCCACGATACCGGCAGTCTCAAATTGTGTCAGAACTCGATAAACGGTTGCCAGCCCCACCGATTCGTCACTGGCAATGAGCTTTCGATAGACGTCTTCTGCCGATAAGTGGTGGGGCCCTTCCGCCTCCAGTACCTCAAGCACTTTGAGACGTGGAAGCGTCACTTTCAGACCCGCGTTCTTGAGGTCTTTTTGGGGCAATCCAATGTCCTCCCTAACTGAGACTGAACCGTAGCCGCCTATCGGTTGGACGTCAATTGTCGAAGGTAAAGACGTCGACGAATTGGCGTTTTTGAATCTTCCATCCCTCCGGCGTTTTTACACAAATATCGTGGTATTCCCCCAACGCGGTAACTCCGGGCACCTGAATGGGAAGATCATTCGTCTCGGCGATGGTGACCGTGACATAGCTAACGACCCGGGCCTTTTCGGGACTTTCAATGGTGACCCGAATATTACTCATCACGTGCCTGGTCGTTTGCCCAGCACTGTCCTGCATGCGTTTGTGAATCGCAGCGCGGCCTTCGAACTGTTGACCACGGAATAAAAAAACGCCGTTCTGGGCAAATACGTTGGCATAACCGTTAGCGTCGTCATGATCACGGCTGTACGCGTAGTCTTGAACCAATTGAGTGCACGCCTCAACGATTGTCGGCTCGTGTGCTAACGCAGCGGTTTCGAGCAAGAGTATTAGCGCGATCAGACGACTACGCAATGCTAAAGCCTCCACATACGGCCAACGATTGGCCCGTTACAAAATCCGAAGCAGAACTGGCAAAGAAAACGGCAGCACCACCGCATTCGTCGGGCTCGCCGAAACGCCCTGCGGGGGTCCGTTGAACGATTTGTTGGTGAAACGGTTCGTTGTCGATAGCGGGTCGAGTCATGTCTGTCGTAATCCAGCCCGGGAGTATGCAATTGACTTCAATGCGGTGCGGGGCCCAGGCAACAGCGAGTGATTTGGTCAGTTGGACGACGCCGCCTTTGCTGGCGGCGTAGTTTGGCACCTGCGCGCTGCCAAATAACGAATACATCGAACCAATGTTGATAATTTTCCCGAATCCAGCTTGCTTCATTGCCTCGAATGCCTGCCGTGAAAAGCGAAAAACGCTCCTTAGATTGGTGTCTACGACACTGTCCCAGATGGCGTCTGACATATTCTCGGGCGACTCACCCGCCGCGATTCCCGCGTTATTGACGAGAATTTGTAAGCCACCAAACGCGTTGATTGTTTCTGCGATGGCGGCGTCGATGTCTTCGAGCTCGCCTACGTCGCACCGCACAGATCGGCATTGCCCGCCATTGCGATTAATTTCGTTGGAAGCCCTTTCGTTTTTTTCCTCGTCGCGGCCAGCGATCATCACGCTCGCTCCAGCCTCAGCGAGTGCCTCGGCGATACCTAGGCCGATACCGCCGTTACCGCCCGTGACGAGAGCCGTTCGTCCATTGAGATCGAATGTCGCCATGTTCTGTAACCCTTCCTTTTTGTCGTTGGTGGAGTTTAATGGGGTTCAAAGAAGAGAGGTAAGAGCATGTTGAATTTGTCGATCCCGGACCATGTCATTCCGATAAGGGCCAAGGTTCTGGATTTCATTGAGCGAGAAATTTATCCGGTGGAGAACACACTCTATGAAGAGACCCCCGAAAGCCGGCGGGGTTTGATGAGCGGGCTAATGCAAAAAGCGAAAGACGCAAATCTATGGGCGTTGGGCCATCCAGAGGAAATTGGCGGCGGCGGTCTCCCCTTTATGGATTATGTGTTTGTTAACGAGGTCGTTGGTCGCTCGAGTCTTGCAACTGTCGCGTTGGGCACACACTCGCTACAAGACTCGATCATGCTGCACCGGTACGCAAGCCCAGAGTGGCGCGAAAAATACCTTGAACCATTGGTGGCAGGTGAAGTCTTCCCGAGTTTTGGAATGACGGAACCGGACGTCGCGAGTTCCGATCCA
>JAKUTI010000121.1 GCA_022448765.1 Pseudomonadales bacterium | reverse complement strand
TCCGCCTTCGCGCTGAATGGATAACGCAAGTTCAATTAACGTCGCCTCATCATCACCAAGTCCCGTACAAAAACGCTCTTCGCCAACCAATTTCTTCAGTGCATAGTTGGCTTCAAAACTTGCTCGCGGCGAACCGATGCCAATGGCGCCGGTACCAACCAACTTGGCGGCTTCCGCGACGGCGTTCGACGCACCATTCGCTTCGAAAACACCATCCCGCGCACGCACCCCAGCATGTCGAATCCGTTGGTCACTATTTATAAAGTGCGACCCAAACCGACCTCGATCGCAAAGGAAGTAGCCATTTAATTCGCCGTGATATCGATTTTGAACACGCTTCAAAACCCCGTACCGCTCGCCGGGAAACACGTTGCAACCAACGGCACAACCCGGGCAGACAGACGGTGCCGACTGGAGGTCCCATTTGCGCGTGTAATGTGCCGAGAAAGGTTTGTCAGTGAATACCCCTGTCGGGCAAACCTCGACAAGATTTCCCGAAAATTCGCTTTCCAACGTACCATCTTCAGATCGCCCAAAGTACATCCGACTGCGTGACCCGAAAGCCGACAGATCGGTGCCACCAGCATAGTCGCGGTAATACCGCACGCACCGGTAACACGTGATGCAGCGATTCATTTCATGGCCAATGAACGGCCCAAGATTCTGGTTCTCCCAGGTCCGTTTGCTACCGCGGTACTTGCGAACCGAGTGTCCCGTCATCACGGTCATGTCCTGTAAATGACATTCACCCCCTTCCTCACAAACCGGGCAGTCGTGTGGGTGGTTCTCCATCAACCATTCAATAACCGATTCACGAAAATCAGCCGCTTGGGGTGCTGCGACAGAAATCCGCATACCGTCCACCACGTCGGTCATGCACGCCATACCGAGTCGACCCCTTTCGTCGTCCTGGTCGGCGTATTGAATGATCGCGCATTGCCGGCACGCGCCCACGGATCCCATCGCGGGATGCCAACAAAAATAGGGGAGATTCAGCTGATGCGACAACACAGCATGAAGTAGATTTTGACCTTCTTCGACCTCGTATTGCTGCCCGTCAACGTCAATCGTCGCCACTACTCGCGTCTCCCTTGATACCGACATTTGCCGGTCCGAATGTGTTCTTCGAAATCCTCTCGAAAATACTTGAGGGCCGATTGCAGCGGTTCAATCGCGCCCGTGGCGTGCAAACAAAAGGTATTGCCGGGCGCACCGATAAATTGCGCATTGCGATCGAGTACTTCTAGATCGCCTGCTTGACCACGCCCTTCCTCGATGTCCAAGAGCAGTGCTTCAAGCCAAGGCAATCCTTCACGACACGGCGTGCAAAAACCACACGATTCCTGGGCGAAAAAGTGTTGCAAGTTGCGCGACATATCCACGGGGCAAATGGAATCGTCCATGAGAATCATGGTGCCCGTACCCATCCGGCTACCAGCCGCTTGAATGGTGCCGTAATCCATCGCCAAGTCGAAATGCTCTTCCACCAAAAAGTCGGTCGAAGCCCCCCCGGGGAGAATGCCCTTGAGTTCAAACCCTTCCTGCATGCCGCCCGCGTGGTGCTCAACCAATTCTCGGATTGGTGTGCCGATCGGTAATTCCCACAGGCCCGGGCGATTGACCCGACCGGAAATCCCATAAATCTTGGTGCCCGCGTCCTCGGTCAAACCCAAGCCCTGATACCAATCCACCCCGTGACGTACGCTCCCCGGAACGTTACAAAACGTCTCGACGTTGTTAACGATGGTCGGTCGTCCCCAGGCACCGCTTGCCGGGGGAAAAGGAGGTTTAGTTCGAGGCTGCGCCCGTTTACCTTCGAGTGCGTTCAGCAACGCCGTTTCTTCTCCACAAATGTAGCGTCCGCCCGAACTATGAATCCGCAGATCCAGATTGAAATCGGTACCGAAAATACCGTTTCCCAAAAAGCCTCGGGCCGTCGCATCGGCAAGTGCCTCGACGAGCCGTCGATAGGGTTGATGGTATTCGCCGCGGAGAAAAATATACGCTTTCTCTGCTTGAATCGCGTACGCGCCAATGATCATTCCCTCAATCAGAACGTGCGGATTGTGCTCCAGCAAAAATCGGTCCTTGAAGGTGCCCGGTTCCATTTCATCGGCGTTGCAGACGAGGTACTTAACCCCCTCGCCCGCTGCATCTCCCTGAGGTACAAAACTCCATTTCAGTCCGGTCGGAAAACCAGCACCACCCCGACCCCTTAGATTCGCGTCCTTCACTAAGTTAACGATTTCTTCGGGGCTCATCGTGGTTAACGCCTTTCGAGCTGCGGCATATCCCTGCCCAGCCTCGTAGGCGTTTAGGTCGACCAACCCTCCAACTTCTTCGACTCGCCCTAGTAAGGGTTTGGTATCCATTAGTGACATTAATCAAACCTTCCGAAAATCTCGCCAAGACGCTCAGCCGCTACGTTTTCGATGAGCTCTTCATCAATCATCATCGTCGGTGCCTTATCACAAGCTCCCAGACAGACGATCGGCAAGAGCGTAAAGCGGTCATCGTCGGTCGTTCCTCCAAACGCGATACCAAGATGCTCCTGAATCGCCTTCCCGAGCCCATCCGCACCCATCACATAACAAGACACGCTGTCACAGACCATCACGACGTGGCGACCAACGGGTTGGCGGAAGATTAAATTGTAGAATGTGGCGATGCTGTCTAACGCATCGCTAGACATATCCAGAAGTTGAGCGATGGCGTGAAGGCTGGTGTCAGATACCCAACCGCGATGTTTCTGCACAATCATTAACGCATCGATCGCCGCCGACTCGCGATCTGGGAGATGCGCGATCTCTGCTTCGATTTCGGCGATTTCTTCGTCGGACAACCCCTGTACCAACTCCGCTTGACTCATCGGTCGACGTCCGCCATAACGAAATCGATGCTGGCGACGATGGCGATAAGGTCCGAGACCATGAACCCATTGCTAATGACGGGGATCTGCTGCAACGCGGGGAACGACGGCGTGCGAATTCGTGTGCGATACGACATCGTGCCTCCATCCGATATCGAGTAATACGAATTCCAACCGGTCCTCGCCTCTACAATGGTCGAGGATTCACCTGGCGGAATCACGGGACCCCAACTGACGTTTAGAAAGTGATGAATCAGCGTTTCAATGTCCTGCATGGTGCGCTCCTTGGCAGGAGGCGTCGCCAGCCGGTGGTCCGCTTTGTACGGCCCCGATGGCATGTTCTCGGCGCACTGTCGAATAATTTTTAAACTTTCCCGAATCTCGTCCACGCGGACACGGCAACGATCATAGGTGTCGCCGTTGGTAGCCATGGGAACCTCAAAATCGAACTGATCGTACATGCTGTATGGGCGCTTCTTCCGCAAATCCCAGTCGCTACCCGTGGCACGTAATGAAGGACCGGTAATGCCCCACTCCAGCCCTTCTGCGGTGTTGTATGCGCCGATATCTTTAGTCCGGCGTTGCAAAATACCGTTCTGCATCACCATTTTTTCATATCGATCGAGCCGCTTTGGCAGGTAGTCACAAAAATCCAGCACCATGGCGTCCCAACCGTCGGGAAGATCCTGGCAAACACCACCGATACGGAACCAGCTTGGATGCATGCGACCACCCGTAATCGCTTCAATGATCGAGAGCAGACGCTCTCGGTCAGCAAACATATAAAAGACCGGCGACATCTGCCCGACGTCCTGTGCGAACGTCCCGTAGAAGAGCAAATGGCTGGCTATTCGGAACAACTCCACCAACATCACGCGAATGACTTGGGCACGCTCCGGCACCTTCATGTCCGCCATGTTTTCGACATTCATGACGTAAGGAAAATTGTTGATGACGCCACCCAGGTAATCAACGCGGTCGGTATAAGGAATGTAGGTGTGCCAGGACTGGCGTTCGGACATTTTTTCCTGCGCCCGGTGGTGGTACCCGATATCCGGAACGGCCTGCACGATGACCTCACCGTCGAGCTGCAACGCAATACGAAAAACTCCGTGCACGCTAGGGTGATTCGGCCCCAAATTGAGGAACATGAAGTCCGTGTGCTTCGCGTCGGTGTTCATCCCCCATTCCTCGGGAACAAACTTCAGCGCATCTTGCTGCGCTTTCTGGAATTCCGGCGTCATCTCGAACGGGTCCATTTCGGTTGCCCGGGCTGGATGTTCCTTTCGAAGCGGGTGCCCTTCCCAAAGCGGCGGCGTCAGAATTCGACGCAGATTGGGGTGGCCTGCAAAATCGATCCCAAACATGTCGAACGCCTCGCGTTCGTACCAATTGGCCACTGGATAGATAGCCGAAACACTGTTGACGCAACTATCGGCCTCAGACAATGGGACTTTAATCCTTATGTCGCTATTCCCCGAGACGGAAATCAGGTGATAAAACACGGTGAAGTCCGAATCCGGCTGACCTCCCCGATGCTGTCTTGCCCGCTCGTCAATCGCCGAGACATCAAACAGCAACTCGTACGTTTCGCTCGCCTCATCCTTCAGGTAGCGGAGGACCGACTCGATCTCTTCGCGAGGCACCCATATCGTGGGGATGTTGTCCGCCGTTTTCTGAACGGTACAGCGCTGCTCACCCACTTTAGACGTGAGTCCGTCGACCACGTTTGACCCAGTAAGTCCTGTTGTTGATTCGGCTACTTCAGACACTGCTTAACTACCGCGCTTCTTCCCCAGCAAATCCGTCGTCAGTGGCGCGTCTCCGACGGTCGTCGGCTCCGCAAGATCAGTGGCTTTCATCCGCTCGGGGGTGTGTTTGTCTCGTTGACTGGGATCGTACTTCGACACGCTGCCGTCGTTTCCGATCATCCACGACAACGGCCGCTCGGTGTTCTTGACGGACTCTTGCAACAGCGTCAAGCCCTGCATAAATGCTTCCGGACGCGGCGGACACCCGGGGACATAGACGTCGACCGGTAGAAATTTATCGGACCCTTGAACAACGCTGTAGACATCAAACATACCGCCGGAGTTGGCGCACGAACCCATTGAAATCACCCAGCGTGGTTCCAACAATTGCTCATACAAGTGTTGGAGAACCGGTGCCATCTTCCGGAACACGGTCCCTGAAACAACAATTAGATCAGCTTGGCGAGGCGTCGCCCGTATCACCTCCGCTCCAAACCGCGAAATGTCGTGTCGTGACGTAAAACTCGTGGCCATTTCGACATAGCAGCACGACAGACCAAAATTGAACGGCCAGATCGAATTTGACCTGCCCCAAGCCACAAGGTCTTCAAGTTTCGCGGTCAAGAATCCCTTGGCCGCATCTTCGGTGTACGCATCTTCGACCGGCTGCATGGACGCACCCGGCTCGGTCTTAATCAATCGCCACTCCACTAACGATTCTCCAAAACGGCATATTTCGAGGGTTCGGAGTGGCGCGATTTGCGTCCCCACTCAAGCGCACCAGATTTCAGCTCATAGACCAGTGCGACCAACAGAATGCCGATGAATACCGCGACACCGGCATATCCCACCCAACCGACCTCCTCAAATGCAACGGCCCAAGCAACAATAAAAATCGTCTCTAGATCAAAGATGACAAAGAAAATGGCGACCAAGTAGAACTCGATCGATAAACGCATGTCTTCGGCTTCGCCCACGGGCACGATGCCAGATTCATAAGGAATGTCTTGGGCCCCACCGTGCCGAGCCTTTGCCCCAAAAAACCAGGAAAGTAAAAGCGTTGCGCCTAGAACAACACCTACAACTAGCGTGTAAATAACGAAAGGCCAAATATCGCCCATCGTCTCGTCAACACCCATGGACTCCGCATCCCCCAGGAGCAAAAAAAGAGCGGTCTCAAGCGGCAGTCACCATACCGTTAGCACCCGATGACGGCAAGGTCTGGAACGCTATATCGGCGTCGCCAGCAGGTCGACTTGCCGTAGACCTGAAAAAAATTGGTGTCGCGGGTAGGCTATCTCGGTCAACTTCATTGGGTTCAACACCATGAAATTAGAAGGCGGGTGCTTTTGTGGCTCAGTTCGTTACCGCATCAGGGAAGACGACTATCCGTCAGCCAACTGCCACTGCACGATGTGTCGGCGCACGTCGGCTGCTGCGTACGTTTCTTGGCTGGTGGTGCCCACAAAAAACTTCGATTACATCGAAGGCGAACCCGAAGTTCTCCAATCCTCCTCACACGGAACTCGTTATTTTTGCGTTAGTTGCGGTACACCAATCGCCTGCGTACTTGCCGAACACCCGGATGTGATCGATGTCACCATCTGTAGCCTCGACGACCCGGGGCGATATCCTCCACAAAACAACATTTACACCGATACGCAACTTCCATGGATTTAGTCGACTCAATATCCACTGCAATCCGCAGCCGTCCCACGGCCATCTGCATGGCCTCTGGACTGCTCGCGTTTAACACGGTCGCCCTCACCGTTTCATGGTTTGCACAACCTAACCTGGTCGACAACCATGGTGGTGAAGTTTTTTTTATTGGGCTCTGGGGTTGTTTAGCCTACGCAACGTTCCACGCTTGGGGTTGGGTTAAGGCAACCATTACAGGTATTTGGGTTGCGTATCTTTGGGGACTTCTCAACACAGGGAATGTGCTTGAGGGTATAGCGACTACCAGCGCCGCGGACCTCGTTTCAAAAGTACTGGGATTAATCGTCTTGATACTTTTGTGGTTGCCCGCCGGGAGAGACTGGTATTTACGTCAGGCTCAAGAACGGTCCGAGAGCTGACGAATTCGGCACTAAGATGAAGCTAAATCCTGTCGATTGGCTCGATCTAAATCGGCTCAACTATGTCTACCTTACTGAGATAGGGGAGCCAAAGGACAACGTCCTTGAGTTAATTATCGAACAAGCGCCTGCCTCGGATTTTAGGGAGGAGATAGAAGCGTTGGGGATTAGTCCGGACGAACCCGTCGGCGCAGGGGAATTACTTGAGACGTATCGAATCGAATTCGCCAATTACATCGCCTACGCGATACGTGACGAGTCTTTCGCTCGCAATGACACGTTGGAAACCTACGAAGGGACCCTGGCCAGGCTCTACCGCGAATCAAAGTTTCTTGAGTACGTCGACTCCACAAGCACGGGGTTGCGAACGAAAGACGCACTTCAACATTACGGTCTTCTGTGCCTTGAGCATGTCGTCGAAGTCGTATCAACGGACACGCCTAACATAACGCTGCTGGAAGAACGCTAAGCCAAGCGAGTTCCGTCACACGAATAACTAGTCGTACCCTGATCGATCTATTGGCGGACCGAAAGCTGCAGCAGAATCCCGTGTGTCGATTTTGGATGCACAAACACTTGCGGACCACCCTCGCCGATCAGCTGCGCTCCGCCTTCTTTCATGGCTTCGCATGTGGCCGCCAAATCGTCCACCTCGAACGCGATGGTGTGCATGCCTTCCCCTCGACCTTCCAGCGCTTTGCCGACCGCCGAATCGGCGCTTGTGGGCGCAACAATCTCGATAAACCCACCGTTGGGCATGTTAAAGAATGCTTGTTTTATACCGAGCGCTTCACTTTCATCTGTTCGATCGAGCGTCAGCCCGAGTCGATCTCGATACGTCGCAATGCCCTCATCAATGTCGTTAACACGCACCACGAGGTGATCAAACCCTGTTAATGCCATGACTTCCCCATAAAGCAAATGACCGATGGATCATAGCACCGCCATTATCACAGCCCCAGCAAGCCAGCACCATGCAATATGACAAGGGCTAATACCTATATAGAGGCTCAGGCGATAGAATCAGGGTGAAGTACCAATTCGCCCTTAACCCGAGGGTGTTGACTAACAATATGCTTTTCT
>JAKUTI010000120.1 GCA_022448765.1 Pseudomonadales bacterium | reverse complement strand
GGCAGAATCTCCGCGGCTCGGACCCAAACATCTTGATCCAAGGGATTGGTGAGGTTCGGTTACTGGTAGTCGACCACTCCAGTTGCAGGGACCTCCTTGGCTGGGATATCGACAACGACGTCGGGGGAACCAAGCCCCCATTCTGGCCAGTCGTGTACAAAATTGGCGAGTGGATCGGCACCTTCACCTCGTGGTGCGCCTGCTTCGATCCAATGCACAAGCGTCTTTTTTTCTTCGACCGAAAGCGAGCGATCATTGTTGAACTGTCCGTGATGCGGGTCGGCGTGCCACGGTGGCATCCGTTGAGTTCGAACCACTTCGCGCATCATCAAGGAGAAACCGAGCACCATGTTGTGATCGCTCATGACCCAAGGTCCGATACCGCCTGGTCGGTGGCAGGTAAGGCATTTTTCGATTAACAGCGGTGCAATGGTGTCAGCGTAGGAGATGTCGGCATGGCTCGATCGGCGCTGTTGTTCGGGGAATGCCACCGTGCAGCTTGCTTGTAGTGCAATGGGTGCTGGGACTGGATTGCCGCCGAGGATGGCATCGAGGGTTGGGGCAACACCGTCGATGTCGCCGCGATAAACGGTGCGCCAAGTAGCTGGATCGATGACGACAGCTTCACCCGCTTGCCAAAATTCGAGGGATTCGCCGATCAGTTGGGTATCGTCAATAAGAACAGCAAGACCGTTATCTTCGGCGTCCATGGCAGCACGGATGGTGGCGCGATTGTCGTTGAGGCTGGAATTGAGAAGTCGGACTTCAACTCCCTTGGGAGCATAGGTCTCTGCTAATTTCTCAAGCTCCCCCGCTGCATGTTGGCCTCCAACGCACCCTGAAGCATGGGCCATGAGCACCACGGCGTTGGCGTCGGAGAGGTAGTAAAGTTCATGCGCATCGCCGCGTTGATCCAGCAGTTCAAAATTGTCGACCAGGTTTGCATTGGCCGAGTTGGCTAGGTATGGCAACAACAAGACTGCTGTTGCAGATACGAATTGGTGGCATCGGTGCATGGCGCCCCTCCTGCTTTGCCTCAAAGTATAGGAGAGATTTCGACTCGTTGCCGTAACGGGTCAGTGCAGTCTTTCGGTCCCCGTAATACCGAGTTCTTCCAGTTCCTGGTACTCCTCAGGGCCTACGCCAAGTTCTTCGTCGAACACCTCACGACTGTGTTGGCCGAAGCAAGGGGCGTGGGAGATGGTGCCCCGTGCCGTGTTCTCAAATACCCAAGGCACCATGGGCATGAAATGGGTACCGGACTCTGGGTGCGTGACGGGTCGGAGAAAATCTCGCGCCAAGAATTGTGGGCTGGGTTCTTGGTAGATCGCTTCAAACGATTCGACGCGCGCGGCCGCAATACCTAAGGAACAGAGTTGGCTAGCTGTTGCATGGGCGTCGACATTCGCCGTCCATTTAGCGATGACGTCGTCGAGCGCATCCTCGTTTTCCTTTCGAAGGGCCATGGACGCGAAACGATCGTCGTTGATACCGGCAAGCTGCGCCAGCGAAGAAAATGCTGTGTCGGTTTCGGCGGCAATCGCAAGCCACTCGTCTCCCTTCGCCCGATAGACGTTGTGTGGGGCAATTTGCGGATGACGGTTACCGCTTGGCGCGCGCAAGTGACCGTTGCCGTCGAATTCGAGCATGGCGTCTCCGAGCTGTACGGCGACGGCCTCAATCATCGCGGCGTCAATGCGTTGTCCCTCGCCGGTGCGTTGTCGATGATTCAGAGCTACCAGGATGGCGGCGGCAAGGTAATAGCCTGAGATCGGATCGGGGATCAGGCCCCCTGTATTCTGAGCGATTTCTCCTTCGTACCCATGGATAGAGGATAGGCCTGCCATCGGCTCCGTAGTGGCGCCGTTCGCTGGATATTCTGCGAGGGGTCCAGTAGCGCCATAGCCCGAGACTGACGCAAAAATGATGTCTTTTCTATGTTCACGCAAGGTCTCCATGGTGACGCCCCAATTTCCCATCACGTGGGGACTGAAGTTGTCTGCAAGAACGTCGAATTGTGGAACCAAGCGCCAGAACATGTCGCGACCCCGGGGATTCGCCATATCGAGTGTAATGGCGCGTTTGTTGAGATTAACGGTGTTGTACATGCCGTTGTTGTTCAGCGGATTCTGTTCGATATCAGGGTTGCGAACGGCAGGAGGGACCGGCGCTCCAGCGCCACGCCAGACGTCGGGTCGTTTGCAGCTTTCGATTTGAACTACATCAGCACCGAGCAATCCCAGCAGCTGGGTCGCGAAGGTGCCGGCCCACGCCTGCGTAAACGCGAGTACTCGGATCCCCTTTAGGGGTAGATCAGGTGTACCGGCACTTCGACGCTTCTTGGGTACGGTCGTTTCGACGTCACCATCGTCCTCGCCAATGGCGGGCGCTCTGCGATCGAGAGCCCAAGGGGTTGTCGATAGTTTCGCCGGCGCGCCTGGCGCATGAACCGGGCGGTCGCCGACTTGAGTCGGCACGATGTAGTTACGCGATCGAAGGTGCTCGCTTTCGAGCAACTCCTGCGCGTTCTGAACCACGCCCGCAATGCAACGACGTTGCACGAGGCCGTGAAATAATTCCCATTTGTCGCGTGTCGCGGACGCTTTTTCGAGGCCGTCTCGAACTGGTCGAGTGTCTTTCTGATTACGCCCCAGGACCGGAACGAATTCGGGATCGTCGGCCAATTCGGGCAATTCAAGGAAGTTCATCGCTTCTTCCCAAAATGCCCAGTCGCCGTAGCCGTAATTGATGGCACCGTTCTGAGTTTTCCACAAAGGCCCTGCCCTTCCGCGATCGCGTTTTCCGTTAGGACCGTGCGCCATCCGATTGCCGCCAATGAATAATCCAAGTTCGGCCCAAGGTGCGCAGGTATTGGCCATCGCTTCCATTTCACTGACGTCGACGCGCTCTCCGTGCCCGCTGTTACCACGGCGAAATAACGCTGCTGCCGCGCCCACAAATCCTGCGACGCCACTGATGTAGCCGGTCTGGTGAAGAGGAAGTTGCAGCGGCGGTTCGTCAACGTAGCGGTTAATTGAACTCCAACCAACCCGGGCGCACGTCGTCAGATTATTACCGGGAAACTCCGCCAGCGGGCCGTCAAGCCCGTGGGGGGTGATGGATAGATGCACCGAGTCTGACGAACGCTGCGACACCGCATCTGGTATTTCCGTGGATGTCGTGACGATCACGTCGGCAGTCGCGATCAAACTCACGTGGTCTTCAATCGATCCGCTGACGGAACGCTTATTCCAATTGACGTAGCCGTGTAGCAATGATTCCCGAGTGCCGGATTCGCCGTCCATAAACGGGGGTTGGTGGCGTAGCGGATGGCCCTGCGCTTGTTCGATGAGGATTACTTCAGCGCCAAAGTCGCCGAACATGCGTGCAGCGTATGCACCGGACAGACGATTTGATAAATCGATGACACGGATTTCCTGAAAAGCTTTGGTCACGATGCGCCTCCTGCAGTAGATACTATCCTGTGTACTAATTAACGACGGAGCCCAAAGGGTTACGAAAAGTTACGACTGCGCTTGGAAACGTGGAACAACGTAGGGGCCCTCAGGGATAACTGCGATCGCAGCATCTCCGGTTGTTCGCACGCTATCTTCGATGGCCGTATCGACTGAGTCGATGATTTCAACGCCCGTGAGTCCCCGCTCATCGTCGGATAAGCCTGTGGAATAGAGCTTAACGTTGGCGAAGCGCTGTGACTTCAATTGCATCTCGGTCTCCCACTCGTCGATGTCGGCGAGACGTTTGTTTAGGATGCCGGCGCGAAAAGCGGCAGGACCATCAAGCACAAGGCGCTCCTGCGACGCGCGATAGGCGGCCGAACCGAGGCCTTCGGCGCATTCGGAGGCGATAATGAGGTTTGCGTCTTGAGCAAGGATCCCCATGGGAGTCACCATGCCTTTGACGGTTTGGTAGTAGGTTTGATCGAGCGGGTAGCCGGCAGCTGAAGTCACCACGGTGCTATACCTTTTCGGTGTGGAAACCGTGGAGTACTGATCAGCGAAAGCGACGGACTCAAGGTGGCTCGCGAGGATCTCACCAAAATTGATGAATGAAAGCCTACGCTCGTCGTCAATCACCGTGTTCAACGCGAGCAGATCGCGGCCCTTGTGTTGCTTTAGCGTACCGATGATTTCGAGCTGTTCTGCGTGCAGCGGGTTGCCCTCAAGGTTGCACTGCACGCACCCTGGGTCTTCCATAAAGCGGGCACTATGCAGCGTTCGGATCGTATCGGCGTGGGCGATGCCGGGGGCGACGACCTTACGTCCGCCCGAATAACCCGCCATAAAGTGAGGTTCGACGAGTCCGGTCGCGATCCCGAGGTCGGCTTCAACAAACCGACGGTCGAGACGGATGGGCGTATTCCGCGAGGTAAAACCCAGGTCGATATGCTGCTCGTCATTGCGGGCATCGTGATTGACAACGCGCACGTTCTTTAGGACCCAGTCGTCGCCAATCACGCTTGCCAACTCGTCGCCTTCGTTTGGTCGATGCAACCCCGTCGCGACGAGGACGGTAATACGTTCCAGTAAAATCCCTGAACGGGTCAGTGCTTCGATCAGCGGTCGGAGGAAAACGTGGTTGGGTACCGGTCGCGTGACGTCACAAACTAAAATACAGACGGACCGGGAATCTGCGACGAGGTGCGGCAACGAGTCGCAACCAACGGGCTGGCTAAGCGCGTTGATCACGGCTAGACCAGGATTTGCGAGTGTCGGCATCGGTGGTTTGCGTATCACCGTTACCTCGGCCTTCGCCGGGCACGTGACGGTTAGAACTGATTTACCGTACAGAAGATCGACTTTCATGGGTTATGGCCCATTGTTAAAGGGCTTGCAAGCTTACGATGTTACAGTTGCATAGACTTCATTGCAGCGCTCCTTGAAGCGCTATTCGAGGGAATGATGGCTGGTACAAACGACATCGAATACGAGGTTATCGTTGGTTGGGAAAAGCTGCCGGATGGATGGAGTTTCGTTGAAGTTGCCGGAGTGGCGACGGATTCTAAAGACCGCGTTTATGCGTTCAATCGTGGCGAGCATCCCATGATTGTGTTTGATGCAGACGGAAATTTTTTGGAGGCATGGGGTGAGGGCGTTTTCACCAATCCCCACGGGATATACATCGGCCCAGATGATCGCGTCTATTGCGCCGACAACTTTGACCACACGGTGCGAATTTTCGATACCGGTGGGCAGTTGCTGCAGACGTTGGGCGAAGCAAATAAACCGTCGGACACGGGGTTTGTTGCCGGTAAAACGCCGGTGCAGCAATCTGCAGGACCCTTCAATCGGGTGACTAACGTCGCGCTTTCCAAGAACGGCGAGTTGTATGTTGCAGACGGCTACGGCAATGCTCGAGTCCACAAGTTTGATCATCAGGGGGAGTACGTGACGTCATGGGGGCAACCTGGGAGTGGGCCCGGTGAATTCGAGTTACCGCATGCAATTGCCGCAGATCGATACGATCGCGTTTACGTCGCCGACAGAGAGAACTCGCGGATTCAAGTGTTCACCACGAACGGCGATTACGTTACCGAATGGAATGATGTGATTCGCCCCGACGACTTGTTTATCGATGCGGACGAAAATATGTATGTTGCTGAACTCGGCGAGCGCGCCGGGTTAGCCCCGCATGTGGACATCCCGCCCCACGCCCCGCATGCAAGGGTGAGCGTTCTGACCCTCGAAGGAGATGTACGAACGCGATTCGGTGGGACCGACCCCGTCGCTCCAGGGAACTTCTTCGCCCCGCATGGGATTTGGGCTGACTCCCAAGGTGATCTTTACGTGAGCGAGGTTACCGTCAGTGGAGGCGGACGTTGGGGATTGGTTCCCATGGACTGCCATTCACTGCAAAAATTTGTGCGCATCCACGGCTAATAAAAAACGCCGCGCTTAGCGCGGCGTTTTTTCCATCCGAAGACGCAGAACTTAGTGGGTGCCGTTTCGTAATACCTCGCCAGCGCAGACCCCGGTGTGCTCGTCGTCCCGAAGAATGACTTCACCGTTGCAGACCGTGGCTTGATATCCCGTGGCTTGTTGCTGGAAGCGCGGCGCGCCGCCCGGAAAATCGTTCACGATGTAAGGCTGGCGCTCTGCCACATGATCAATGTCGATGACGTTGACGTCGGCTCGTTTGCCCACTTCCAGCGTTCCTCGATCCTTGAGGCCCAACACACGAGCAGGCTCGGCAGCAATCCGTCGGACTGCTTCTTCAACCGTGTAAACCCCTGCGTCGCGGTGCCAATGCGAAAGCACGAACGTGGACCAACCGGAATCGATCATCTGGCTGACATGGGCACCGGCGTCACCAAGACCAGGCATCGCCCAATCGGTGGTGATCATCTTTTCCAGGTGTTCAAGATTGACGTTAAAGCCGCGTTGGTGGAATAACGCCTTCCCGTTCGTTTCTAGCGTTAACCGCAGCCAGGTTTCGGCCGGGTGTTCGCCTGCCTCTTCGGCGATGTCGTAGAGGCTTTCGTGACGTGACTGCGTGTAATTTGGGCGTTCTTCCTGTCCCATCGGGTAGAAACGCTTGGTGGCTTTAAGAATCATTTCTCCTTGTTCGTGATCCTTGATTTCTTGGACCAGCCTTGAACGAAAGTCGGCGTCCTGTATTGCTTGTAAGCGCTCGGTGAAATCCATGCCGCGAAGCTCGTTCCAGGATTTCGAGTGCCAGAAATTACCGGTCGACAGTCCCCCAACGCCACCACCGCTGCGTGGCACTGTGATGCCGGTGATGTCTATACCATTACGACGCATTTCGCTTACCCGTTCGTCGAAGCGGACACCGTGTTCAGCGATCGCGCTAAATAGGATCCGGCTGCTTTGACCTTCTTCGGCCAACAGGTCCATTTCGTTGTCGATATCGCCGAAGTGCGGAACGGTTTGCATCAAACCGCCGTGCTTGCCGACGGCCTTCGCGATCGCGAGTAACTCTTCGCGACTAGCAAAGGTCCCGGGAATGGGACGCCGGTCTGGAAGGGTATGACCAGGATGGCGGTTAACGGAGAAACCGACAGCACCTTCTCGGACAGATTCCCCCGCGAGTGCGGCTATTTGTTCAATTTCCTCGGGGGTTGCCTGCTCTTCGATGGCGCGTTCGCCCATCACGTAGAATCGGGTCGCGCTGTGACCAACCAAGCCGGTCACATTGATCATAGGACCAAGTCGTTCGATGGAGTCGAGGTAACCCCCATAGGATTCCCAGTCCCAAGGCAAGCCGGTCATGATGGCGTGTTTAGGGATGTCCTCGACCGTCTCCATCATACCGGCGAGAAATTCGCGATCGTCGGGTTTACAGGGCGCAAACGTCACCCCGCAGTTCCCCAAGAGTGCCGTTGTGACGCCGTGCCAGGTGACGGAAGTCATGTGCGGGTCCCACCCGATTTGCGCATCGAGATGGGTATGTAAGTCGACGAATCCCGGGGTGATGGTGTTTCCGCCCGCGTGAATTTCTTCGACTACCCCCTCCTCAACCATACCGATGGCCGTGATTGAGCTACCGTCGATGGCGATGTCGCCCTCGAATGGCTCGTTACCTGTGCCGTCGACAATGACGCCACCGCGAATGACTAGATCGTGGGACATGTCCCCTCCCATGCGGTTCAAACAGTGAACAATCGCTCGAGTATGCCAGATATTGCGCGACGACGGCGAAGGGACCAAATTGAAGGTGGTCGATGAGAACCCGACTGATTAGACTGGATCGGTTGTGCCCAGTCGTATCGATACATCGCTCATATACCGCGCGTTGATTTTGACCGGCTTGGTGCTGTTCGGATTTTATCT
>JAKUTI010000012.1:2810-23965 GCA_022448765.1 Pseudomonadales bacterium | reverse complement strand
ATGGCCCGGTTTCACCGGTGCATCTAACGTCCCGACTCGACCGATCACCACTGCGTCATCTTTAAATTGCTCGAGTATTTTATCGACGTTTCCAGGATGGCAAGCAATGACAAAACCAATGCCGCAATTAAAAGTTCGAAGCATCTCCAGTTCTTCGATATCCCCTTGTTCTTGAAGCCAGTCGAATATATGTGGCCGTTCCCATGCTCCGCAATCGACTTGGGCCATCAGGGAATTTGCCAACATCCGAGGGATATTCTCGATCAGACCACCGCCGGTTATATGGGAGAGCCCGGTAACTAAGGGCGCGATGGGTAAAACGGAAGACGCGTATATCCGGGTTGGTGCCATCAGCTGGTTCAACAAATCGTCGTCGTTCAGTCGGCCAAACTCGGCGATAACGCGTCGAATTAGAGAGAAACCGTTGGAATGTGGGCCTGAAGAAGTGAGGCCGATAAGAATGTCTCCTTCGGCTACCAAGTCGCCAGTAATTACGTCGCTTTGTTCGACAATGCCAACGCAAAACCCGGCTAAGTCGTAATCGTGACCCTGGTAGAAACCTGGCATTTCTGCGGTTTCGCCTCCCACTAACGCACATCCAGCGAGTTGGCACCCTCGTGCGATCCCAATGACAACCCGTTCAGCGATGTCGACGTCCAGCTTGCCGCTGGCAAAATAGTCCAAAAACAGGAAAGGTTCAGCGCCGACAGCGAGAACGTCGTTAACGCACATAGCGACCAAGTCTTGGCCGACACCGTCATGCATATCATGGGCAATGGCGAGTGCGAGTTTCGTCCCCACACCGTCCGTTCCGGTTACGAGTATGGGCTCTTTATACTTCTCGGGAAGGCTCGCCAGGGCGGCGAAACCACCGATGCCTCCAAGTAACTCGGGTCGATGAGTCTGTTTGGCCGCGGCCTTGATTCGTTCAACCAGTTTGTTTCCGGCATCTATGTTGACGCCTGCTTGCTGGTATGTGAGACCCAAGGTGCCGTCCCTTGCTTGAGTGTGGAAAGATCGACGAGTTTATCAAATATTTTCGCTACACTTCTTCCGTTTAGCTCTCAAAACAGCGGCTTTTGTGAAGAGGCGTCTTCTATTTCTGGCTCTGGCGTGTTCGTGTACTGAGATACGGACTGATGTGGTTGATTGGCTTTATCACGTTGAAGTTCCTGTCGCGACACAGTCGGCTTCAGAAACCCAAGCGGCCGCAGCGCAGGCGTTTGGTACTGTATTGACACGGATAACGGGCCTGGAGGAGATACCGCGAAATGCAATGGTGGTGGCAGCGCTAAGAAACCCGGAGCGTTTTTACGCTCGGTACCGATTTGTAAGGAGGCCGAATGGTGTCGCGGGTGCCGTTGATCAACAAACAGTGCTTGAAATCGGGTTTGACCCCCGCTCTGTACAAGACCTTGTTCGGAGCGCGGCTCTGCCTCTCTGGAGTGCAAATAGGCCCCGAGTTCTGGCTTGGATTGTTATGGATGCAGCGGTCACTGGCATCGCGACCAACCGCAACAATAGCGAATGGGTGCGAGCGATTGAAGCGCGAGGCCGTGATCGAGGAATACTGGTGCAGTTACCCCTTATGGATCTGGAGGACCGTGAGCGTATTTCCGATTCGACCATCTTAGGGGGTTTTTCGGAGCAAATATTGCGAGCCAGTGAGCGATACGGAACTCAGTACGTCCTCGTCGCGAGAATATGGATGGATGGCAGGGGACTTTGGCGGGGAGCTGGTAGTTTAATGTTTGAGGGAAGGCAAACGGATTTCGCGTATGAGGGAGAGACGAGCGGCGTGGTGGGTGCGAAGCTGGTAGATGCGGTCACGAACGAACTAGTACAACGGTTTGTCGTTTTTGGTCTGCATACAGCGGGTATAAACATTTGGATTTCCGGAGTAACCACGGTGAGTGATTACGGTTCGTTGCTGAGATATTTGCAATCGCTAGAATTCATTGATCGGGTTGATGTAGCCGAGGTCTCTATCAATCAAATTCGACTCGTCGTACACACTCGATCTACGCTAGCTCGACTCTCTGAACTGCTCTACTCGGACGGGGTGATTGCCAAAGAGACGGATGAAACATCCGCGTTGGACCTTAATCGTTATATCTGGCGAGGTGAACCTTGATTCACCACTTACCAAACGTAATCACACTGGTACGGTTCGCCCTCATTTTCCCGACGGCATGGTTTATATGGAACGAGAATTACGCCGAAGCTTTGATACTTATGTTAATCGCTGGCTTGTCGGATGGACTGGACGGTGCGTTGGCTCGGGGATACCGATGGACTAGCAAATTTGGCGAAATGGCTGATCCATTAGCCGACAAAGTTTTGGTGGGGGCAGTCTTTGTGTTGCTCACGATTCAAGGACACATACCAATCTGGGTTGCCCTGATCGTGATTGGGCGTGACTTGGTGATAGTGTGCGGCGCGTTGACGTTCCGCCAGCTATTTGGCGCGCTAGAAATCGACCCGACCCTTGTAAGCAAGATCAATACGGGACTTCAGGTCACCGTCTTGGTGTTAACTTTAATCGATCTCTCCGAGATGGAATATCTGGCCGAACTTGCAGGGATGTTGGTCAATCCGGCCGGGATGTGGTTGGTGGCTGGCTTTTCTCTAGTATCGGGGCTTGATTATGTAGTTACTTGGAGTCGTCGCGCGATACGAGAATGGCGTCGCCCTGATGCCAATTAAAACGGGGAGGAGCGTGGAGTGCACGGCCAGCTTCCTCTGAAATTTCCTCTCCGCAAAGAATTTACATTGGATCGATTTCGGGTGGGGCTCAATCAAGAGTTAATCGAAACTGCTACCTCCAACGAATGTGTTTGGATTTATGGAGAGCCTCGTGTCGGGAAAACACACGTGGCCCAAGCGGTCTGTCGCTACCACGAGCAATCAGTGTTTCTTCCCGGAAAATCCATATCTCCCGATGACGTAAATCTCAATAGCTACGGAGCATATCGACACCTGGTTATCGATGATATCGACAATTGGTTAGGGCGAAGGAAGTTCGAGGAACAGCTCTTTGCACTTATTGAAACCCGCTTTTTAGGTGGCCTTGGCCTATTGATCACCTGTTCGGGGACACCGCATCAATTGACCTTCTCGATCAACGATTTGGGGTCCAGGCTACGGTCGTTTCACTGCATGGAGCTCAAAGCACTGCCGGAAAGCGAAAAACGTCGGTGGCTGGTGGATGAGGTTAAGGAGCGTGGGCTTGATTTAACCAATGACGTTATGGAATACCTATTTGCTCGCGTAGGACGTTCGCAAGAGTCTCTCGCGGACGTTATCGAAAAGTTGGACTTTGAATCTTTAGCCCAATCTCGAAAGTTGACCATTCCGTTTGTTCGTGAGGTTTTGAAACTTTGAACAAGTTGGTGTGCACGGGTGGTGGGAGCGCTGGTCACGTCGTGCCGGCGCTACCAATAATCGAGCACATGATTGCTCGGAGGTGGCGAGTTGTTTTCATTGGCTCGGAAAGTGGCTTAGAGGAACGATTGATTAGACCTTTTGGCGTACCGTTTCATTCAATTACGACGGGTAAGTTGCGGCGTTATTGGTCAATAGAGAACCTTTTCGATTGCGTCCGGGTTCCGATCGGCATCCTCCAGGCCCTAAGGATTTTGCGTAGAGAAAAACCGGACGTTGTTTTCTCGAAGGGGGGGTATGTTGCATTTCCAACAGTTGTCGCGGCGTGGCTATTCGGGATCCCGGTGGTCGCACACGAATCGGATGTATCTCCAGGCCTAGCTAATCGCTTATGTTTTTGGTTTCTCAGTTCCCTGTGTGTCAATTTTGATTCTACGCGGGTATCTGTTCGACGGATGGTTCTGACCGGAACACCGATCCGTAGATCTTTGCTCGAAGGAAACGCCGACCGCGGTCGTGAGCGTCTTGGATTCCAACACAGACTGCCGATACTTCTGGTAGTGGGCGGTAGTCTTGGCGCGTTGAGCTTAAATAGATTGATTCGTGAAGCGGTAGATCAACTGACGGCCGAATTTAATGTGGTGCATGTTTGTGGGCCAGGAAACTTGGATGCAACTCGTGAAAGAGACAGTCGGTATCATCAACTCGAATTCGTTGACGATGGATGGGGGGATATCCTCGCGAGCACAGATATTGTCGTTTCTCGCGCAGGAGCCAACAGCATAGTAGAACTGCTAACTCTCGGAATACCGAACATCCTAGTGCCGCTCCCGAGTGCCGTGAGTCGCGGAGATCAAATCGAGAACGCGGAGGTTGCCCGGTCGGCAGGTTATAGCACGGTTCTCCGGGAAGACGAACTTAACGCCGACGTCCTAACGCAGACCGTCCAAGAAGTCTTCTCTGAGCATCGCTCTTGGTTGCAACGTCTTTCGAAGTTCGAATCGAAGGACGCGCTCGGTTTAATCGTCTCCGAAATCGAGAGGGCCATTGCTAATAGATAGTGTGGATTGATATTCCGGTGAGAAGGGTGATCAAATCCCGCGCTTGCGTTACAAGTTGACGAGGAAATCTAGCTTCCTATGTATCGAATATGCACCTTTGATGAAATCGCCGAGCGTGGCATTGCCGCGTTTTCCCCGGAGAAGTTCGATGTGGCCGAGAATTTGGAGCGTCCTCATGCGATCTTATTGCGAAGCCACAACTTGACGATTGAGGAGTTGGACACAGACATTGTTGCAATTGCCAGAGCGGGTGCGGGAGTAAACAACATCCCTGTTGACGCTTGTACGGAGCGCGGCATCGTGGTCTTCAATACGCCCGGGGCCAATGCGAACTCAGTTAAGGAGATAGTTCTCGCGGCGTTGTTACTTTCAGCAAGGGATATCGTTGGAGGTATGCGATTCGTTCGAACGCTTCAGGATGCCAGAAGCGAAATCGACGTACAGGCCAAGGTCGAGTCGGAAAAAAAACGGTTCAAAGGTCGGGAATTAACTGGACGAACTTTGGGCATTGTCGGGCTTGGGTCGGTTGGTTCAATGGTAGCTAAGGCGGCGCTGGATCTTGGCATGGACGTTATCGGTTACGACCCAGCATTGTCTATCGACGCGGCTTGGCGCCTTCCAAGCCAGGTTATACGCATGGAGAGCATATCTGATCTTTTGTCTCGTTCTGAACTTGTCTCTTTGCATGTTCCAGCAAATTCAGAGACGGTCTCCATGATCAATGCCGAGACACTGCGAAGTTTTCAGCCGGGTACCGCATTACTGAATTTTGCACGAGAAGAAATCGTGGACGTTCCTGCCGTTGTTGAAGCTTTGGATAGTGGAGTCCTATCGTACTATTTCACTGATTTCCCCAATTCCATTTTAAGTGGACACGAACGAGCGCATGCAATGCCCCATCTAGGGGCTTCGACGACCGAAGCCGAAGAAAATTGCGCCTTGATGGCTGCAAACCAACTTGACAGCTTTTTGCGGTTTGGGAATATCGAAAATTCGGTCAATTTCCCGACGATCACCCTGGAGCCCAGCGAAGGACATCGAATCGGAATCTCGAACAAGAATGTTGCGGGCTCGCTTGGTGGGTTGTTATCTGTGCTCGCGGATCGTCAGATTAATGTCATCGATTTGATCAATAAGAGCCGTGGTGAGATTGCCTACAACTTGATCGATATCGCGGAACCGCCGAGCGAACAAGTTCTGTCGGATCTTTTAGCTATTGAGACGGTCATGGGTGTCCGCGCGATAGAAAGTGAGATTAGGTAACGAATGGATTAGGACGTCTCTGTTGACGTTCCTCAAATCGTGCTGGCTTAGTTAATTCCAACGCGTGTTTATCTAAGGGGGGTAGTTCTCCGACGACGGTGCTTGCGATAGCTTCACCGGCGAGTAAGGCGTTGGTACTGGCTGAGCTCCCGTATCCGAGGCTTAACCAAACGGTATCTGACGCCTGGCCAATAATCGGGACTCGATCAGATGTGATACAGCGCCAACCTCTGTATCGATTCACCCAACGAAAGAGCGCGTGCCCGAGTAGTTTCCTCAATCGATGGCGATTCATATGAGTTGCGTCAGTCGGGGCCCATCTACCGTGCTCGTACGTCGACCCCGACGTTAATGTTGAAGGGCTTGTCGGAATGACGTATCCGTCGCCGACGACAGTACGTTTTAGAGGACTTATCTCGTGCTCCGACCGAAAAAGATCGATTTGTCCTGGCATCGCCATAATCTCGAGCGGAGGTAGCTGCAAACGATCGGGTATCGCCGTTCCCGTCGCAAGTATAGTTGGGCGAGATGGGGGTTCATTTAGCACCCCTTTGACGAGTTCGATTCGTGGGTGGTGCATCAGTTGTCGACAAAGGTCTGGAACACTAACGACGGTCGAATTTGGAAAGTAAGCAGCAGGACTATGCAGCGCTACGCCTGCTATAGCTGACGCTTGGTCTGCACCGACAAGTTGGATCCAATCGCCGAGCACTTGTTGGATCGATAGAAGCTGATCCTCAGTCGTGTTCGGGCCTTGTAATTGAAGTATGCCTTTTGATACGGAGGACTGATGCGAGGCGATCAAAGATATCGAGAATGTGTACCCCTGCACGCGGCGGGTCGCTTCTGGAGACCGGGATCCGGACAGTCGCGCATGCGTGATGGCATATGGAAGGTTCGATGTCACTTGAGCGATCTGGCCGGTTGGCTCTAGGACAGTAACGTTAACTCCTTTGTTGGCGAGTGCGTGTGCTGCGGCGCATCCGGCGAGACCTGCACCGGCTACAACCGCCTCGGATGGACGAAGGCGCGGCGTGAAGGGAGTTGTTGTTAACCGGCCGAGCAGGGTATGGCGTTTTTCAGAAGAAGTATTTATTCGATCCATATGGAAACCGCTTACGTCCAAGATTCGTCGCACACGTCCTGCGGAGGAGAACGTGGTAACGCTCCCACCGGCACAAGTTCTAGTGTGCAATCTTGAGAGCAGTGATTCTTGCCACATGGCTGGGTTGAGGTCCGGGGAAAATCCATCTAAAAACCACGCGTCGACGCCCTGTTCGTCTCGCTCAAGAAAGTCCTCTATTCCGGCAGCGACCTCGCCGATGAATACCGAAAGCTCGATATTCCCGGTGCCGAAAAAGCGGCGATGCCAACCGTGAACGGCGGGCGGATATTGGTCACACAGTGTGTCGAAAAGGGGTAACGACGTTCTCCAATGTTTCCCGATTCGTTTTAGATCGCTCAGTTTTACGGGATGTTTTTCGAAGCTCACGAACCGCAGACGAGTCGATCTGCCCTGCAGTTTGAGGAACTCCATAGCCGTGACTAGGAAGTTTAAACCCGTCCCGAAGCCCAACTCGACTACCGTAAAGACGGGGTTTCTGCCCATCCGCTCTCCAAGTTTTCCCGGATCCAAGAAAACACGGCGACTATCTTCGGGCCCACCTGGTGGGAAGTAGATGTCTCCGTAGCGGGGCGAAAATACTCGCCTACCGCGAATTTCAATTAAGGCTGGTTCGATTAAGGTGATACAGGCCGCGAAGGGTCTTGAATCCATTCGCTCCAGGATCCCGGGTATAACGCCGGCTCCGGCAAGCCAGCAAGTAGAATAGCCATAATGTTTTGAGTTGCGGAGACGCCTGAACCGCAATAGCAAGCGATGTCCAGGTCGTCCGTTAGCGCATTGAATTGACTGTTCTGCATATTGAACTTTCCATCGATCGACAAATTCGACTCGTAAGGTCGACATATCGCGCCCGGAATGTGTCCAGCCTTAGCATCGATAGGCTCGATATCGCCCCGAAATCTCTCGATCGCGCGAGCATCGATCAACGTCAGGCTACGATTCTGGATGTCTTCCGCTGAGACGGTGCGAGTGAGCGAAGATTTGGCCACGAACCCTGATCTCTTTTGCGATTCAACCTCCGTGGATAAACTGCCGCCGAGATCTAGCCAACTTCTCAGACCGCCGTTCAAAACTCTTACTTGCCTAACTCCCAACCAACGAGCCATCCACCAGAACCGGCAGGCGTAGACGCTATCGTTCGAGTCGTAGGGAACGAGCAGCGTCTCGTGGGTGATACCCCAGCTCGCTAAAAGGTCTGCGAATGATTCGCGCTGTGGTAGCGGATGCCTACCGTGGATGCCCGGTGGGGCAGATAATTGGGTATTTAGGTCCACAAAAATAGCGTTCGGGAGATGTCCTCGGAAGTATTCTTGTCGACCCCAATCGGGGTCATCCAGCTTCGCACGACAGTCAACAAGTACGCAATTTTCGTTACCAATCATTTGCGGTAATTCGTTCGCCTCAATGAGCAGTTCGTTTTTATGCATGGAGTAAAGTTGGTGGGGAAAGTCGGCACATGACCTTACCCGAGCTCGAGGGCATTGACATCGGATAATGACGCATCATAGCGCGAGTAGTAATTGTTGATTCAAATTGTCAAAATGCGCGGGGTGGGCGATCTCCGCAGGAGTCCTGAATGAGTCTTCCCGATTGGTGGTATGGGGTTTTGGGGTTTAGTCCCTGGGTGGCAATCGTCTACACTCTCATTACGACCCACATTACGATCGTTTCAGTAACCGTGTATTTGCATCGGTTCTCAGCACACCGAGCGCTGGAGTTGCATCCTGGTCTGCAACATTTTTTTCGGTTTTGGCTCTGGCTGACTACAGGCATGGTGACGGTAGAGTGGACGGCGATTCACCGAAAGCATCATGTCACTACGGAAACGGATGACGATCCACATAGTCCACGAATACATGGCTTAAGAGCAATTTTATTTCGCGGCACAGAGTTTTATCGAGCCGGGGCCACGGCCGATACGATCGATAGCTACGGCAAAGGAACCCCGAGCGATTGGTTAGAAAAGAATGTTTACTCCAGGTTTTTATTCACGGGTATTGTCACTGTTCTGATCGTCGACATCGCTCTGTTTGGAACCATAGGAATTGTGGTCTTTGGAGTGCAAATGCTGTGGATACCATTCTTTGCCGCTGGGGTAATCAACGGCGTCGGGCATTACTGGGGGTATCGGAACTTCGAATGCCCGGATGCAGCGACCAACATCGTTCCCTGGGGAATCCTTATCGGTGGTGAGGAATTGCACAACAATCATCACACCTACCCGAATTCGGCCAAGCTATCCGTTCGCCCGTGGGAATTTGACTTGGGTTGGTTGTGGATACGTTGTTTCCAGTCTTTGGGTCTTGCGACGCCGCTTTACACGGGACCGGTGGTCGAAAAGGTAGACGGTAAGAACCAGATTGATATGGATACTACGTGGGCCGTGCTAAACGATCGTTTCGAGGTGATGGCTCGTTATGCTGAAGCGGTAGTCGGTCCCTTGGTGGAAGAAGAGTATCGTCGAGCCGACAGGGCTACGAGACAAATCTTGAAACGAGCGAAGTCCATCCTTTGTCGCGAGGAGACGCTGATTCAGGAATCAGAACGATTACGCATAGAGCATATCGTGGACAATATTCCGGTGCTCGCGACCATCTATGAAATGCGTGTCGAGCTGCAAGCGGTTTGGTCAAAGAGGGGCGGTGGCGGTGAAGAACTGTTAACAGCGTTCAGAGAGTGGTGCAGTAATGCGGAGGCGACAGGCATTCAGGCATTGGGGGATTTTGTGGAAGAGCTCAAGTCGTACTCCATACCGACGATCGCTGCCACTACATCCTAGGCACAGACTGTATCCCTAGGCAGTTAAGTCCGGTATCAAGTGTCTTCGCCGTTTGTGCGCAGACGGCGAGTCGACTGGCGCGCTCTTTCTCGTGGGCGTCGAGAATGGGACAAGTTTCGTAGAACCGCATAAATCGAGACGTTAGTTCGTAGAGATACGCACATAGATGGTGTGGCATCGCTTCGCGCCCGACCAACTCGAGCGTTTCTTGGAAACGGCAAAGCTGTACGGCTAGGCTCCGTTCGTTCGGGTTGTCGAGACTGATGTCTTCGCGATACGACTTAAGGTCTATTTTCGCGCGTGCAAACAGACTTTGAATTCGGGCAAATGCGTACTGAAGGTAGGGAGCCGTGTTGCCATCAAACGCGAGCATGCTGTCCCAATCGAAGGTGTAGTCGTTAACACGATTTTTTGATAGATCAGCATATTTAATGGCGCCGATAGCGACCGCCCGAACCACCTCATCGAACTCATGATCGTCAAGGTTCGAGTTTTTCGATTTGACGACAGCGCGGGCCCTTTCCAAAGCTTCGTCGACCAGCTGGTCTAGCGGGATCGCAGAACCGTCTCGTGACCGAAACGGTCGGCCGGAGCCATCGAGCAATTTGCCGAACGGGTGGTGTTCTAATTTCGTCGATTTGGGAATGAATTCACTAGCTTGCGCGACCGCAAACAACATCCGGAAGTGTAATTCTTGACGCGCGTCAGTGAAATACAGTATTCGATCAGCCTCCAGTATCCGGTGTCGGTAACGCAGGGCTGCCAGGTCTGATGTGTGATAGAGGTAACCGCCGTCGGACTTTTGTACGAGCATCGGCAGTGGCCTTCCTTCCTTCCCGGTAAATTCCTCAAGAAATACGCACTTAGCTCCATCGGAGAGACTGAGCAACCCGGCTTTATCCAGGTCGGACACGACCTGGGCTAAGTCATTGTTATAGGCGCTTTCGCCTCTAATATGGTTGGGCGTCAGGGAAACGTTTAGTCGATCGTAGATATGCTGCATGTGTGCAGATGAAAGATCGATGAATTGTTTCCATCGGGTTAAGGCGGCCTTCTCCCCCGACTGCAAATCGACGACGAACTTGCGTGCCCTCTCCGCGAAAGAAGGTTCTTTTTCAAACCGCTCGCTCGCCAGGGCATAGAATTGATCTAGGTTTGATAGGTCATCCGTGGGTTGCCCTAATTCGTCCAAATAGGTCACTAACATGCCAAACGGGGTTCCCCAATCACCTACGTGATTTTGCCTGTATACCTCGTGGCCGAGTTTCTCGAGCGTCCGAGCGGTGGCGTCTCCGATGACAGTGCTCCGCAGATGCCCCACGTGAAGAGTTTTTGCGAGATTGGGAGACGAATAATCGATGACGATGTGATCTGGTTGCGGCACTTGTGCGACCAAGTCTGGACGCACGATAGTTCGCGTAAGAAATTGCCGACTTAGCGTGAGATTGATGAATCCCGGTCCGGCAATCTCGGTTTTGGCGACTATGCCCGTCAAGTCCGCGGCGTTTACGACGTCCCGAGCCAGTGCTCGCGGATCGGTCTTTAAACGTTTGGCTAAGGCCATGGCTCCGTTGGCCTGATAGTCGCCGTGTTCGGGACGGCTAGCTGGCGATACCAAAGCGGGTGTTGGTTCCTTACTGATACTTCCAAATGCGTCACTAAGACGGTCGTCGAGAAGCTTGCGGACGTTCATGAACTCAGATCGAATCTACGTCTTCGGCCTGCCAACCCTTGGAACGCTCAACCACGGCGAAAGTCACTCGCTGGCCGTCACGCAAATTAGCTCGTTGGCCTTCTTGCGCGAGGACGGAACGGTGATGAACAAAGATCTCGTCGCCATTTTCACGGATGATGAAACCAAATCCTTTGGTGCGGTTGAACCACTTGACGACGCCTTCTTCCCGTGGCCCTTTGGCGGATGTGGGTTGGTTCGGCTTGCGGCGACCTCTTTCGGGCTTTGGCGATGATTTGCCGCGTCGAGAACTTGAGCGCGTGGTTCCCAAACGTTCGTTGACGCGGACGGTAATTAGCGATGCAAAGCTGGACGCGAGCCACATTGAAAACAAGAGGTACCATAAATTCTCGGGGAGTAGCTGGTCGTATATTTGCGTTCCGACGGCAACAAAGAACAGCGACACGGCGACGGCGGTAACAAGGACCTTCATGAAAGTGATCCGTAAAAGAGGCGATCATACCTTACGGGAGACGCAACCTTCAGGGAGTTTGCTTAATCGAACGCCGTCAACGCGAGAAAATTCGATAGATAATCTTAAATTTTGGTCGCTTAGAAATCTCGCAAAACATGATGGGGCGGCTTGGCACCAGGTCGCGGCCCTTCCGGTCGTCGACGGGCACTAAGGATCACGATTGATTCTAGCGGCACACCGGCCATTCCCTGGCGGATTCCAGTGTCGGCGAACTCGATCTCTTCCGCGACATCGGTTCCGGTGACCAGGTGGCCGAATACGGTGTAACCGGGGTTTCCGGAAATAGCATCTAGGTGTGTATTCGCATTTAAATTGATGAAAAATTGGCTGCTTGCGGAGTCCGGATGTGCGAGGCGAGCCATCGACAGTGCGCCTTTCAGGTTTTTGAGACCGTTAAACGACTCATTGGGGACCTCTCGGGGGCTTTCTCGGCGTTGCATGTCGACATCGTAACCTCCGGTTTGTATGACGAATCCAGCTATCACCCTGTGGAAAATCAACCCGTCGTAAAAACCAGCGTCGACTAATTCGAGGAAGTTCGCCACAGTTTCGGGCGCGCGTTTTTCGTCCAATTTTGCGACCATTGTTCCGAGAGAGGTTTCAATCACAACATGCGGTTGGCTCGCGCTTGCTACGTTGTCAACTTGTGCCATCGTCGTAAGGGCGCAGAACAACATAAAGTGAATCAGCGACCGATCGGATGCCCGGTTCTGATCAGACACTTCCATACCCTACGAGCTTCAACGTGTTCCGAACCGCATTTGCGAGACCGAAGACATTCAGATTCACGGGCGTGGTAAGGGGTTTGCGTTGCACATTTACGTCACATAAGAAATTTGTAGCCAGGATATAATGGAAACTGCGGAGAAGCCCAGTTCTGATGCGACGCGCTTCCGACGAGGGTTTGAGACGCTAAGAAAGTAATTGATGTCAATGACTAGGGTTCTTATGTCCGAACCTCAAATCAGCATAACTGAAAATCCCGCCAGTGCTCCAAAGCATGTGGCGATAATCATGGATGGGAATCACCGCTGGGCGAGACAAAGGCTTTTGCCGGGCGCGGCGGGGCATCAAGTAGGTGCCCGGAATGTAAGAAAGATCGCTGAGTTGTGCGCTGACTTGGGTGTCGAATATTTGACGTTGTTTGCGTTCAGTACAGAAAATTGGAGTCGGCCGCAAAAAGAAATTGATTTATTGATGCGACTCATGAGCGGAATGCTGGAAAACGATGTCGACGAGTTACATGCCAAAGGCGTACGACTACGGATAATTGGTGATCGGAGTAGATTCTCTGCAGAAATTCAACTGCTCATGGCACGAGCCGAGCAAATAACCCGATTAAATGATCGTCTGTATTTGACGATTGCGGCTAATTACGGTGGTCGATGGGATATCGCTTGTGCAGCGCGTGAAATGGCCCTCGCGGTTAAGCGCGGCGACCTCGATCCGCATTCGGTGGACGAGACGACGTTTGAAAAGTACCTGTCCATGCGAGATCTACCGCAGCCCGATTTGTGCATCCGCACGGGCGGGGATAACCGGATTAGTAACTTCCTGTTATGGGATCTGGCGTACACGGAGCTCTATTTCACTGACGCCTACTGGCCAGAATTCGACGAAACTCTTCTTGAATCGGCATTTAGTGACTATCGGGGGCGGCAACGTCGCTACGGTAGGCGCAAGACCTAGTGCTCAAGCGCCGTGTGATCACGGGTCTTGTTCTCGGACCTACAGTGATTGCCGCGATCGTCTTTGCTGAGTCTTGGCAACTAGGTTTATTTTTTCTTCTATTCGTTAGCCTTGGTTTATACGAGTGGGCTGGTTTATCCGGAAGCTCAACGCGCCTGCTTCGGCTTGGTTACGTGCTTTGTGGCGTGTTGATCGCACTTTTTCTATGGCGCTTCCCAGGTATCTGGTACGAGGTTGTGTCAGTGGTGAGTCTGGGCTGGGCAGCTGCTCTATTAATAGTTGTGAGTTACCCGCGATTTTCACCGCGGATTAAACCGACGGTAGTAATGCGATCTGTCGGTTGGGTAGTGTGCATCGGGGGTTGGCTCGGCGTTAACTTGATCCGTGGGCAACCGGACGGTCATTGGCTTGTTCTTTGGTTGATTGTGGTGATAGCTGCTGCGGATACTGGTGCGTATTTTGCGGGTCGGCGATTTGGTAGCACGAAGCTGCTGCCGCGCGTCAGCCCCGGAAAAACTTGGGAAGGCGCCGCGGGAGGATTAATCTTGGCGATCGTGACAGGTCAATTTGTGGTGATGATTTGCGGGCTTCTTGGGCTGTTTGGGTTGTTCGGTTGGTTATTTTTGACCCTACTGATCGTAGCTGTCTCGATCGTGGGTGATCTATTTGAAAGTGTTGTAAAGCGAATTGCTGACGCCAAGGATTCTGGCAATTTGTTACCGGGGCATGGAGGTGTTCTCGATCGAATGGATTCCGTGCTCGCTGCTGCACCGATATTTGCGCTAGCGACGATGCTGTCATGAGCCTGTGCTGCTATGATCGTAACTTGAAGCTGCCAGTTCGGAACCCCCGATAGACGACAGCGAAACCTGAAGACGATCAAAAGGTTCCAGATCGGACGGTATGGAATTTCTTCAATACTTACTTTACTTGCTGCTGACGCTCGGCATTTTGGTGACGGTCCATGAATTCGGCCACTTCATTGTTGCTCGTATGTCTGGGGTCGACGTGGTTCGTTTTTCTGTTGGCTTTGGTCGCCCGTTTCTGAAGTACACGGATTCGAAGGGGACGGAGTTTGTGTTAGCAATGATCCCGTTAGGTGGATATCTCCAAATGCGTGAGGGGGAGGATGATTCTGAGCCGGATCGTAGCGGTAAGGGTCTGATATTTCCCAGTCTTTCGGTTGGTTGGCGAATCGCCATCGCGTTGGGTGGTCCGATGGCAAATTTCTTGTTTGCATGGATCGTGTACTGGGTCCTTTTTACCGTCGGCACAACAGTAGTTGTCCCGGTTCTAGGATCGCCAGAAACGGGTACGACGGCGCACGTTGCGGGCATGCGAGGTGGCGAGGAAATTGTAGAGGTAGACGAAGTGCCCACGCCTTCGTGGTCCCAAGTAAATATGCAATTGGCGGCTCGACTGGGCGATTCTGGAAGGATCAAGGTATCGACGAGCCGACAGGGAAGAAGCCACGATTATTGGTTACCGATCGATCGTTGGCACGCGGGAGTCGACGACCCTGACCTATTGGATTCGCTTGGTTTGACCATGAGCTTTGAACCCGTAATCGAACGAGTAGAGGCAGGCAGTGTTGCGGAGCAAGGAGGGCTTTTGGCGGGAGATCGGGTCCTATCGATTAACGATGACATTGTGACGAATTGGACGGACTTTGTTGATCACGTACGGCAAGGGCCTGAGACCGAGTTACTGATGCTTATCCGACGACAAACGATGGACGTCTTGTTAACGGTTGTGCCGGAAAAGCGTCGGGACGTCGATGGGAACGTTTTTGGTTTTGCTGGCGTGGCCCCGGTCGTACCCACTCGAACGGTACAGTTTTCCGTTGGCGAAGGACTTTGGAAGGGAATCCAGGAGGTTCAATCGAAGACAACGTTGACGTTGAGCCTGTTGAACAAAATGGTGCAGGGACTCGTGTCGACTCGCAATCTCTCGGGGCCGATCACCATTGCCAAAGTGGCGGGTGATTCGGCGCAAGCCGGTTGGGAGGATTTCTTTAACGTCCTTGCGCTTCTCTCGATTAGTCTCGGGGTCATCAACTTACTCCCCATACCTCTACTGGACGGTGGCCATGTGCTGTTTTACGGTGTTGAGGTCCTAATCGGAAAGCCGGTTCCAACGCGTGTGCAAACGATTGGAGTGCAGATTGGCATCGTCGTTGTGGCGGGAATGATCGTGCTAGCGTTCTATAATGATCTCGCTAGGTTGTTGGGGTAAGGCGATGCGGGCCGGACTGTGCATAAGCCTACTTGTACTCGCGTGGCCATTGAGGGGCGAGATCACGAGCTTTGAACTGTCGGATATTCGGTTGCAAGGTTTGCAGCGAGTCTCTGCTGGGACAGTCTTCAACGAAATGCCGGTCAATGTCGGCGATTCCATAGACGGTGTGACTATCCGTCAGCTGATTCGCGGTTTGTTTCGTACTGGATACTTTGATGACATCACGATGGCTCGCGATGGCGACGTGCTGATCGTCACTCTGGAGGAACGACCTGCAATTGAAGTGATCCAGATCGAAGGTAATAAAGCGATCAAAGACGAGTCTTTGTTCGAAGGTCTAGCCGAGCAGGGACTTCGAGAAGGGGAAATATTTAAACAATCGACACTGGAACGAGTTGCCATTGAACTGGAAAGACAGTACGTGGCCCAAGGGCGATACGGGTCTGGTATCGAAACCAAGGTCGACAAATTACCTCGTAATCGTGTCGCGATTTCAATTGATATAGAAGAGGGGAAAAGTTCGGGGATTCGCCACATTAACCTTGTTGGTGCGACTGTATTTGAGCAAGGTGAATTGTTAGATGAACTTGAGCTTAAGCACCCGACGTTGCTTGGATTTATACGCGGGAAGGACAAGTATTCCAGGGAAAAACTGCAAGGGGACATCGAAACACTCGAATCGCACTACCAAGATCGCGGTTACGTTGAATTTCGGGTTGCGTCAACACAAGTGAGCTTGGCGCCAGACCGACGCCAAGTTTACTTGACGATTAATGTTGAGGAGGGTTCGAGGTATACCGTTAACGAGGTTGATCTGGTTGGCGAACTCGGGGAAGTCAAACCAGAACAGCTCGAGGCCCTTTTTGTGGTGCAGCCCGGCCAAATTTTTTCCCGCGCGCGGGTGACTGCGACCGAAGAGCGGATCACAGGCGTACTAGGTAACTCGGGTTACACGTTTGCGGAAGCGACTGGAATTCCGGAAGTCCACGACGATGGAAGTGTTGACGTGAAATTCATGGTGAATACGGGTCAGCGAGCGTACGTGCGGCGTATCTCTTATTTGGGAAACACGACGACCCAGGACCAAGTGTTACGGCGTGAGATGCGCCAGATGGAGGGCGCTTGGGCGTCAACACGAGCGATTGACCTTTCTAAAATCCGGTTGGAGCGTTTGGGTTATTTCCAAGAAGTAAACGTGGGAACCCCTGCTGTCCCAGGTCGGGACGACCAGATCGACGTGGAATTTTCGGTCAAGGAGCAGCCTACGGGTAGTCTTTCGGGAACGTTGGGCTATGCAGAATATTCAGGCCTGATACTAGGGGCTAGTTTCCAGGAAACGAATGTCGGTGGAACCGGCAACAGCTTTGGCCTCGGCGTGAGCTGGAGCAAATACATAAAATCGATCAATTACAACTTCTTTGACCCATACTTTACAGCCGATGGTATTAGTCGTGGCTACAGCCTCTTTTATCGGGAGACGAATTACGACGCACGGAATTTGGCTCGGTTTTCCACCGATTCGCTTGGTGGTGGAATTAATTTTGGTTTCCCGTTAAGTGAGACTCAACGTTTGCAGTTCTCGCTTACGGTGGAACAAACGGAGATCACGGAAGGCTTTCTCGCAGCACAGGAAATTTCTTCTTTCGTCAGCGCCGAGGGAAACGAGTTTCTCAATTACAAACTTGAAAGTTCGTGGCGTAGTTCAACTTTGAATCGAGGTATGTTCCCTACTCGAGGGCAGTCCCACGTTGGGTCTCTCGAAGTCGCGATCCCGAGCAGTGACCTAGAGTTTTACCGCGTGAATTACAAGGGCGACTTCTATTTTCCGGTTCCGTTCGTGCCGCAACCCCACCTATGGGCTTTGCGGCTAAGGGCAGAACTGGGGTACGGGGCAGCATTTGGCGATACCAACACCTATCCATTTTATGAACACTTTTTCGCAGGTGGTTTCGGATCAGTGCGCGGGTTCGAAAACAGTACGCTTGGTCCCCGTACACAGCCTATCCAAGGGGCTTACTATCGGGACGCGAGGGGAGATCCCTTCGGTGGGAACGCCCTAGTGGAGTTAAGCGGGGAACTAATTTTCCCAATTCCTTTGGTTGAGCAGATTGGCCAGATACGTTCTCTCTTCTTTGTCGACATCGGCAATGTCTTTAACACCGATTGTCCACCAGGAACCGTGAACTGCTTCGATTTGTCGTTGGACGAATTGCGCTATTCGACTGGATTAGCGATTACTTGGCTTACAGCAATGGGGCCGATGTCGTTTGCGCTGACGTTCCCACTGAACACCGGCCCGTTTGACGAGGTTGAACGTTTTTCGTTCGAACTTGGCAAAACGTTCTAATTACGAAGCGTTCAGGCCTATACTCCGCATTTATAGTGTTCGTGGCTTCCGCAAAGACCTAGAAGGAGAAGTATGGTGCGTAATAAATCGATAAAGTGGCTTATACCTGCGATTTTGCTTTTGTCGCTTGGCTCTCAAGCCGAGTTAAAGGTCGCGATAATTAATGCGGAGCAGGCGATTCTTCAGAGTGAAGAAGGCAAAGCAAAGATCGAGGCTATTCGGGCCGCGGTCGAAGCAGATGAGCTCAAGATTCAATCCCTCAGTGATCAAATCAAAGCCCTTCAGGAACGATTGGCTAAGGATGCTGACGTGATTTCCGATGGAGAGAAACAGAAACTCCAAAAGGAAATCGAAGATTTAAATATCGACGCTCAGTTCGAGCTCCAGAAATACCAAAAGAAAGGCAACGAGCTTCAACAAGACCTTATGAGAGAAATGACTCCAAAACTTCAGGCGGTTCTGCAGGACCTTATCGAGGTCGAGGGATATGATCTCGTTATGCCGCGAGCGGGACTTCTCTACACAAACGCGAAGCACAATATAACCCGTAAAGTCACTGAGAAATTAAACGATAAACAGTGATGACCGAGGCCGGGCAACGCCCGTGAAGCTCGCTGAAATTGCTGATCTTGTTGATGCGGAACTCGTAGGCGATAGCAATGCGATAATTACGGGTCTTGGCGCAATAGAAACGGCTACCGTAGGCGAGCTTACGCATCTTTCGGGCAGCAGTTACCGTAAATACCTCGCCAGTACTTTGGCATCCGCTGTCATCTTGCAGGCAAATGATTTGGCGAATTGTCCTACCAACGCGCTCGTTGTTGAAAATCCCTACCATGCCTTCGCCGTCGCTTCGATGTTGTTTGAACGACGTCCGAGTTTGCCGGTGGGCATTGAGAAATCTGCGTCGGTCGATGAAACCGTTTCCTTAGGGGTTGGCGCTAGAATCGGAGCGTTCGCAAGAATTGAGCATGGTGCAACCCTTGCCGACGGTGTAGAGGTTGGATCTGGTGTGCATATCGGGGCCGGGTGCGTGATCGGTACCAACACTGTCATCATGCCCCGCGCAGTTCTATACCACGGAGTTCATGTAGGTGCGCGCTGTGTGATTCATAGCGGAGCCGTGATAGGTGCCGACGGATTTGGATTCGCGCCCGATGGAGACGGCCAACTGCAACCTATAGCGCAGATCGGTAGTGTTCGACTAGGAGATGACGTCAGTGTGGGTGCGTGCACGACAATCGATAGGGGAACTATCGAAGATACGATCGTGGGTGACGGCGTTAAGATTGATAATCAGGTACAGATCGGTCACAACTGCCAAATTGGAGACCACACGGTGCTTTGTGGCTGTGTCGGGATGGTCGGAAGTACGGTTGTCGGACGGAACTGCATGATCGGTGGTGCGGTTGGAGTGGGAGGGGATGGCCCCATCCGTCTGACAGATGGAGTGATGGTGAGTGCGATGACCCATGTTTCACGGTCGATCGAAGAACCGGGGTTGTATTCGGGTGGGGTATTACACGATAAGTCGGCTCGTTGGAAACGCAACGCATTGAGGTTTGGTGAAATTGACCGACTTGCTAAACGAATACGCCTACTTGAAAAAAAGACGGAACTGGAAAGCTAAAACGATTAAGGTTTGAGCGTGGTCGATTCGACACACAGCGTTATGGACATCAATGAGATATTCGAGTATCTCCCTCACAGATACCCGTTTTTGTTCCTCGATCGGGTGACAGAAATTCACCCAGGAAAAGATATTAAGGGGTACAAAAACGTAAGTATTGGTGACCCTTTTTTTCAGGGTCATTTCCCGAACCACCCGATTATGCCGGGCGTTCTTCTCGTTGAAGCCATGGCGCAGATCGCGGGAGTCTTAGCGTTCAAAACCAGAGACAATACGCCGGCTGAGGGTTACGTTCACTACTTGGCGGGTACCGATAAGACTCGTTTCAAGCGCCCCGTTGTACCGGGTGACCGACTGTTACTCGAAGCTACGGTTTTGTCGCACCGCCGCAACATGATGAAGTTTGATTGCAACGCCTATGTGGATGAAGAACTTGCTTGTACGACGGAATTGTTGTGCGTAGAGCGCAAAATCTAATGGGGGTTCCGGGAGAATGCGGCCATTGATTCCATCGTGATTCATCGATGGTCCGCTGCTGAAACTGAAGGCGAGCTAAAAGCAGGTCAACGTACTATTGAACGATCCAAATATGGCTGAGACGACGTTGACGATTGGCGTCGTCGCCGGTGAGAAATCCGGCGATATTTTGGGATCGGGACTCATGAACGCGCTAACGAGACGGACCACAAACCTTCGATTTATTGGTGTCGGTGGGGACCAAATGATCAAGGAGGGTCTTGAACCGCTCGCGAAGATCGACGATCTATCCGTCAATGGATTCGTAGAACCACTCAAACGGTTGCCGACATTGGTTCGGATCTTCGGTCGCTTGTATCGATGTTTTAAAGAAGCCGACGTAGTTGTGGGAATCGACTTCAACGTGTTTAACCTGTTGCTCGAACGGTTGGTAAAGCATAGGGGTGTGCCGACCGCCCACTATGTCAGCCCCGCGGTTTACGCGTGGAGACGAAGTCGGATTCGTAAGATCGGGCGCTCGACGGATGTTGTGATGGCGTTATTTCCTTTCGAGCCTCCTTTATATCGAGATTCCGATATTCGAGCGGAATTTGTTGGTCATCCACTTGCCGACGCGATAGATCCGAATTTGGATGTAGGGGTAAGAAGCGCGCGCGCGCGTGCTGATTTGGGATTACCAGCTGACGCCTTGGTGGTAGGGCTGCTGCCGGGTAGCCGCCTTTCCGAAGTGCGATTTCTCGGTAACGTGTTCGTTGATGCTGCGGCTCGGGCCGTCGATAGAATCAATCCTGGTGGTCGTTACTATCCTTCGGCCGTTTTAGTTATCCCTTGTGTGAGCAAAAAAATTCGATCCCTCTTGACAGAAATTGTTTCAAGAAAAACCGGGATCGATGTGCGACTAATCGAAGGCGCTTCCGAGAACGTTATCGCTGCTTCTGACGTTGTCCTAACTAA
>JAKUTI010000012.1:0-2800 GCA_022448765.1 Pseudomonadales bacterium | reverse complement strand
CTGGAACCAGTACGTTAGAGGCACTGCTTTTAGGGCGACCGATGGTGGTGAGCTACCGTTTGGGACGGTTCAGTTATTGGATCGCAAAAAGATTGATTCGCTCGGAATTTGTTGCGCTTCCTAATATTTTGGCGGGTTATGGCATGGTGCCAGAATTACTTCAAAGCGACGCGACTCCGGATCGCTTAGCGAATGCTCTGGTAAAAGAAATCGAACGATTCAGGAACGATGAAGATCTGAGGCACGCTTTTAGGGTAATCCATCGAAATCTACGGTGTGGAGCGTCGGAGCGCGCGGCCGACGTTGTTATGTCATTGGTTTACGCACGAAAATGAACTCGTATGCTGAATTGGGTGATGCGTCGATACGCGCACGTAAAACAGCTGGTATCGATGAGGCAGGTCGAGGACCGCTGGCCGGACCTGTAGTCGCGGCCGCCGTCGTTTTGGATCCCAATCAACCGATTAATGGTTTGGCTGATTCGAAAGCACTTAAACACGAAATTAGGGTCTCGCTGAAAAACGAGATCCAAGACCGATCGTTTGGATGGGCTTTGGGCTTTGCTAGCGTTGAGGAAATCGATGAGCTGAATATTCTACAAGCCACGTTGCTAGCGATGCGGCGCGCAGTCATCAATCTAGGCGTGCCGTTAGACATGGCTTTGGTGGACGGGAATGCCGATCCGGGCCTTGATTGCCCGACGAAAACTATTGTACGAGGTGATACTAAGGTGGCGGCGATTAGCGCTGCATCTATTCTCGCTAAAGTAGCCCGTGACAACCTGATGGTATCTGCGTCGAAAGACTATCCCGAATACGGTTTTGATCGGCACAAGGGCTACGGAACGCGAGAACATATGTTCGCGCTGAAGCAATATGGTCCGAGCAAACTGCACCGAAGAACTTTTGCGCCGGTCCGGGATCTATTAGTGAACGACGAGGTATCCGATAAGGGATAGCGATGGCGTTATTTGCTCACCTTTCTTTGCACACTGAATTTTCGATTGCCGACGGGCTCGTTCGAGTAGAAACGCTCGCGAAGCGCGCCAGAGAGATGGGCTTTTCAGCGGTGGCGATTACCGATCTAGGCAATCTCTTCGGTACTTTGAAATTCTATAAGGCATGCCGGACCGCTGGCGTCAAACCGATCATCGGACTCGAATTAGAGATATTTGAGCAAGCGAAGTCGTATCGTCTAATCGTCCTGGCGACGAATCAACTTGGATACCGCAATCTGCTTAAGCTCGCGTCTCGTTCCTACGTTCGGTCGCAAGATCGTGGAACCTGTCAGAAGGAATGGTTAGAGGAGTTGAATGAAGGGCTGATTTTGCTCTCGGGTGGTCGGTGCGGTGACGTAGGCATGGCGTTGGTAAATACGGAAACATCGGAGGCAGTCGAACGAGCCGCCCATTGGAATAAAGTTTTTGGCAACCGCTATTACATCGAGTTGTCCAGAACCGGGAGGGTTGACGAAGACGAATACATCAGCGCCGCGGTCGCGCTAGCGGAGTCGAGCGGGATTCCTGTCGTGGCGACCAATGAGGTTCGTTTCTTGGAATCTAACGATTTTGAGGCTCATGAAGCTCGAGTCTGTATACAAGAAGGTCGAACGCTTGACGATCCACGTCGAGAACGATGTTTTTCCGACCAACAATATCTCCGCTCCGGGGACGAAATGGCTGAGCTGTTTGCCGACATTCCTGAAGCAGTGCAAAACTCTTACGAAATAAGTCGTCGTTGTAACCTACTGGTTGATCTTGATACGTATCACCTTCCTATTTATCCAGTGCCCGGCGGCACATCACTAGAGGAATTACTCACTTCAACGTCTCAGAAAGCCCTGGAGGATTATCTTCGGAACGCCAGTTCTGGGTCCGACGAGATAAACAGCGCTAAATATCTCGCGCGATTGGATTACGAACTGGGTGTCATTAACGAAATGGGTTTCGCGGGCTATTTCCTCATTGTGATGGAGTTCGTCAACTGGGCGAAGCAACGTAAGATTCCGGTCGGTCCTGGTCGTGGCTCGGGAGCGGCTTCGCTGGTTTCTTTTTGTCTAGGTATCACCGACCTTGACCCTCTCCGATACGACCTCCTCTTCGAACGATTGTTGAATCCTGAACGTGTTTCGATGCCGGATCTGGATATTGATTTTTGTATGGAGCGACGAGATGAAGTTATCAATCACGTCGCCGAGTTGTACGGGGGTGAGGCCGTGAGTCAAATAGCAACCTTTGGCACCATGGCGGCTAAAGCTGTGGTCCGGGATGTCGCCCGGGTACAAGGCAAGCCCTATGGACTTGCGGATCGACTGTCTAAATTGATTCCTTTTGAAGTTGGCATGACCCTGGACAAGGCCGTGGCCCAGGAAGAGGAGCTACGTGCCTTCATCGACGAAAGTGACGAAGTGGCTGAAATCATGGATATGGCATACCCGTTGGAGGGTCTAGTACGTAACGTGGGAAGACATGCTGGGGGTGTCGTAATTGCCCCTTCGGCTCTCGAATCATATGTTCCGTTGTACACAGAAACGTTAGGCGGGGCGAAGGTCTCCCAGTTCGATAAAGACGATGTCGAAGAGGCAGGCCTTGTCAAATTCGATTTCCTGGGTCTTAAAACGTTGACGATTGTCGATTGGGCGGTTACTGATGTTAATCAGTCGCGGCACGCGAGCGGTCGCGAACCGATCGATATCCGAGAGATTCCACTAGATGACGAACCAACGTACGAACTACTGCGATCGGCGGAAACGACAGCGATCTTCCAACTGGAATCGGAGGGGATGAAGGACCTGATTCGAA
>JAKUTI010000119.1 GCA_022448765.1 Pseudomonadales bacterium | reverse complement strand
CGGATGCGCTAGCGGCCCAGACTTCCGCTTTACTTCGAAGCATGTACCCGACAGGCGGCATGCCCTTTCGGCCGACCGCACCGCGCGGATTACGCGTTTGATCCGGCCAATCCATCGGAATTTCACCGTAAATACCAACGTTCAAACTACCCAACGTCAGGCCTTTCTCTCCTGGCTTAACTCTTACGCCCCACTGGCGAGAATTATTCATCCAATCGAGTTTCGGCTCGGGAATTTCCAGCATGGGCGATTTCGCTGCTTTTCGAACCGTGTCCGCATGCGGCGACTTGACCGCTTTCGCGGCCGCCTTTACTGCTTTTGCCAAATTAGAGGCCTCCCAAAATATGTCGCTTGCGGGTATAGACCGGCTAGAAACATGCTTGTCTTTCGACGAGTCTAGGCAGCCGCCTGCTCAAGTATTTCGTTGATTCGCGACCGCCCGTTTTCAAACCGAGCTCCAAAGCCCGCCGAAACAACGCGTTTTTTATACTCTTGAATCTGCCGCCGTCGTAGCGCCACCAGTTTCTTGAACCCCTCATCAAACTTAGCGACACCACCCCCTAAAAGAATCGCCAAAGGTTCTGACGTGATCGGTGCTTGCCCCGCTGGGTTGGCGGATCCAGACAAAATACCGGCTTCAGCTTCGTCCAAATAACAGTTGATTTCCTCATGTCGTTCGGGAGCCGTTTCCGCCATGTAGCGCATGTGCATGACTCCGTACGCCACGTGTCGGGCCTCATCTTGTGCGCAAAGTCTGTACATTGCTTTTTCAGCATCGTTGTAGGCCATCAATTCGCCCATACGAAAAATCGTGAGTACCGCGCCTTCACCAGAGATATGCAAGCGCGCCGACATTTCGGTGAAATCTCGTGATAAGTCGATACTCCCAACAAATCCCGAGGTCGCCCCTGTCGCCCCCATCAACCCGCCGCCGTTGGCCATCGCCCGCTTACGGAAAACATCCATATGGCGTGACTCATCCATAACCTGCGCCGTCAGTAACTGGCGTGCCTCGAAAAAATCGGGCGTCGTCTGCGAAACCCATCGGGCGGGAACGTCCCCGGCAACAAATTCGACTTCTGTGAGAAACGTGGCCATCTGGCACTGAGCTTGCTCGATATCGTCAGGGAGCGGTTCGATCGTATGCCAAGGAACGTCGGTCGCAGAGCTCCACTGACGTTGGAGCGCTTCCTCGTACAAAAAACAGGCGTTATCAAGCCAAATCTCACTTTTGGTACGAACCGCATAGTTACCGATGCGATAAGCGCCCGATCGCGCTGCCGCACCCCGAGGACGACCCGTTTGATTGTCGCTCTCATCCGGGATTTGCCCATACTCGCCGACTTGTATATCGGCGAGGGTAAGTCCGTGCCTACCCTCCTCCGCATGAGTATCCCAGGGGCCTGTCTGGTCCATCCAACTTAAATCGAGATCGTCGTTAGCCCCAAGATTTTCGGCTTCGCTCATGTAAAGTCCCCAGCAGCTGCCGCTCTAGAAACCGTTACTATAGACCGCTGACGCCGTTTCGCAACCACCGCCCAGCGCCGTCATCTGATTGGACTTTAACCAAAGGGTGGGTAGAAAAAGGAGGTATCAACGGATGTATCGCGCAGTCAGCCTGACGATCGCGGCCGCTCTCTGGATAACGGGCCAGGCGTCGGCCGCTGCGACCTCTTCAGACTATCTTTCAGATGAACTGCGTGCCAGCGTGGAGACATTAAAGATCGCGGCCTCGAACAGGCCGACGGATCGTACTAACGTCGAGACCCGTCTCGAAACACTTTGGGACTGGATCAACGCGTATGCCTTATCGGGAGGTTATGTACCCGTCAATGCAACCCAGTTGATTTCCCAGCTGTCGTCATACCCGTTGCCCGAGACAAACAATCGTTTCGCCGAGTTCGATCGGATGATTCGCGAGTTCACCCTCCGCGATGAAAACCCCCGTGCATTGGGGACCCTCGTCGCAAATCTCGGGCCATTCGAGGCGAGATCTTTCGTCACCATCGAACAAACGTTTACAGTCGGCACCAAGGCCATCGAGGCGGGTGGTGGATTTCTGATCGGACGTCACTTCATGCCCAATCACGGACGATTACAAGCCACGGAGCCAACAGCCGCCAATTACATCAGCATCCGCTCGTCCAACCCGAGCGTCACATTCACCCACGGCACATTCCCACTTTCTGGCATGCACGGCGGTTTCAGAAATGCTCGCCCGACCCTCGTTTTTCGTATCGCTTCTGGTCGTCTAACTTCTGGCGATACCGTCACGCTCACGTACGGCGACACGTCCAGCGGTAGCGCGGGCTTGCTGATGTCAGATGTGTCGAGCGATCGCATGCCGCTGCCGTTGTATCTCGATTTCGATGGCAGCAGTAACTTTATGTCGCTGCCAATTCAGCCCATCGTCGTCACCGGAACGCAGGTTGCAGGCGTACACGCCTTTGCCCCCTCCGTGGTCGCCGTGAACGAACGTTTCGATATCTCAGTGCGTGCCGAGGATCGGTTCTATAACCGCGCGACGGGTTCGTTGCCCGCGTGGCGGGTGTCGTTAAACGGCGCACTGATCGCGGAAATTCCCGCGTCGACCGAGGCCATCCAAGTGATCCGTGACGTTCGTTTGGAGACAGCGGGCGTCTACCGTCTCAGCATTCAATCAGCCGACGGCTCCATCACCGGCAACGGAAACCCTATCCTGGTCGAAAACGATCCCCACCGTCGCATCTATTGGGGAGATACCCACGGTCATTCAGGTTTTGCCGAAGGTGTCGGGACGCCCAAGCGCTTTATGACCTGGGCGCGTGACGACGCAAGACTCGATTATGTAACCCACTCCGAACACGACATCTGGCTCGATGATTTCGAATGGGAGGTATTACGCGATAACGTCCAGTCGTATTCGGTCGACGGCGAATTCGTTGCTTTTCTCGGCTATGAATGGACCATAAGAAATACGCAAGGGGGTCATCACAACGTTCTGTTCCGTAGCCCCGAAGGTCGGAACCGGGTTCCTGCGCGAACCCATGGGACACTGTCGAAACTCTACCAAGGACTCCGTACTCAGCACGATCCAGGCGACGTCGTGGTCATTCCCCATGCCCATCAAGCGGGCGATTACCGCCTCAACGATCCGCTTCTCGAACCTCTGATCGAAGTAATGTCGCAACACGGCACATTCGAGTGGTTCGGTCGTATGTACCTTAAGCAAGGGCACCAAGTCGGATTTACGGCTGCAAGTGACAATCACCTGAGCCAACCAGGCTATACAGCACCTAAGGGCGGTTCGCTTTCCCAGCGCGGAGGTTTGGGGGCACTCCGTGCCTTGCAGAAATCAAGGGATACCTTGTTCGATGCAATGAAAGACTTGGCGTCGTACGCCACCACAGGCGATCGCATGATTTTGGACGTCAGCCTAAACGGCGTCGAGATGGGTCAAAGAGCACGCTTTTCCAAAGAACGAAAGATACGTGGGCGGATCATCGGCACTGGACCAATCGATACCGTTACTATTCTCCGAAACGACAAGGCCGTTTGGACGAGGGACTATCTACAAAACAACGCCAATCGATCCTCGTCGTCGGGGACGTTTCACGTCACCTTTCAGTCCGATTCAGAACCCAGGAATCCGGGCGACAACCCCCGCGGCTGGCGACTGTGGCAGGGGACGTTGCGCCTAACCGGCGCTACCCTGACCAAGATCTCGGGTACCGATTTTCACAACACCAACTTGCAATCGCTGAAGGTCCTCGACAACCGGACGCTCGAGTTCTCGACCCATACACGCGGCGACACGAGTTCCATCGTCCTCAATCTCGCGGATATCCGCCGTTCCGGTCGCATCGATATCGAATTGGCTGAAGCACGTGAGTTCGGTGGCGCACCGCCCATCTTCAGAGCACCCCAAAATATTCCCGCAGCATCGGTTACGTTAGCGTTCGGAGCGATCAAAGACGGCCGTGTGACCACCTCATTAGTGCAGGATGATTACGTCGACACCATTTCGTTAAGATCCGTGGTGACGGATGGACCTGACGATGTCGAATTTGAATTCGATGATCAAGGCAATCGACACGGCGACTACTACTACGTACGCGTATTGCAGGCTAACGATGCGATCGCCTGGTCGAGTCCGATCTGGGTTGGCGGGTATCCCAAACGATGAACGCTAGTTTCAACATTCACCCACAACTGCTCGCCGACTGCGAGCAACTGGGAAACCTCGAGCTTTGCTCAGTGCTGTTGATGCTTGATGCTCGTTTCCCTTGGCTTATTTTGGTGCCTCGTGTTGACGGCCTGCGTGATCTTCACGACCTGCCCGCCACTTACCATGAACAGGCGTTTATCGAGGTCGAAGTCGCGTCCAAAGCCCTATACAACTACGCTACTGCCGACAAAATCAACGTCGCCGCTCTTGGAAACATGGTGCCGCAGTTGCACATCCACGTCATCGCCCGGCGCGAAGATGATGCCGGTTGGCCAGCGCCAGTTTGGAGCGCCGGCCCAGCCATCACGCTCGAGGGCGAAGACCTGAAGGAACGGGTGACGGCTCTGAAAAGCTTGGTATTTGAGGACTAACTCTTCTTCGTTCGATCCCGTTGGTTATGCGGAACCTTGCATGCGCAATTCGTGCAATAGAACGCAATTGCAATAGCGTTCTAGTAGTCGATCGGGATCGAATTCCACCCCGACGGGATTCTCCGCAAAAGCCGAAGATCGCACGAACGCATTCAGTTTCTCCGCGTGCATTCTGGGCTCCAGGCTGCTTCCCGCACGAATGAGAATCGACCGCGTCGCCGAGACGCTCAAGGCAGTGGAATCTCGCCCGAGGCTACTGGGACATCCCAGCCCGCAATAACCGCCGGACGTTTCGCTATCTCGGTGTACCAACGTCGTAAATTCGGCAATTCGTCCCAGTCAACCCGATGCCAAGGCCACCGAGCGATCCAGGGCCACGTCGCTATATCGGCAATGCTATAGCTCCCAGCAAGATAGGCGGCGTCACCTAAGCGCCGATCGAGAACACTGTACAATCGGCGCGCTTCATCCGCATACCGCGCTTCCGCGTATTCCGATTTACCAGAATTGAAATGCAGGAAGTGATTGGCCTGGCCAAGCATAGGCCCGACGCTGGCCATCTGAAGCATTAACCACTCCATGGTTACCCACGGATCATCGCCAGCGAGTTGGCCCGTTTTGTCGCTCAGATACAGAAGAATCGCACCTGACTCCATCATGGTGCGACCGTTTTCAGCATCGACGATGGCAGGAATCTTGTTGTTCGGGCTGATTCGCAAAAAATCCGGTGCAAATTGCTCATCCCGGCCGATATGCACCGGATGCACGTTGTATGGAAGTCCAAGCTCCTCCAATGCAATCGAGATCTTGCGGCCGTTCGGCGTTGCGAAGGTGTAGAGGTCAATACTCATTGAACAAATATCTCCTGCTAGTATCGCGTTAGTTGGGTTTCCTGAGGCGGAAAAGAAAGCGATCCGTGTTGCCGCGTATATCCGCTGCGAACACACCCCCCGTGTGATCATCTTGCGGATTTCGCAACAAATCGCCGGATCCATCGAGTTGAAACGCTGAACGTGCAACTAGACCCCGCATCGCCGCTTCATCCATTCGATGAAGGCGGTTGTTGTCAGCACCCGGATTACCTACGTGGTCGATCACGCCAAAGACGCCTCCTGGCTTCAATAGGCCATAGACTTGGGACAGTAATTCCAACGCAGCCGTCTCACCTGCACCGTTGTAGATGTCGTGGAAGTTAAGCGCCGTTATCGCCAAATCCACGCTCCCCGACGGAATGTCCAAGTCACCCATATCGCGGTCGAGTCGAACCACATTCGCCAGACGTCCACCCTTCAGTCGCTGAGCCAGGGCCTTATCGTAAAACCCGTCTCTGTATTTCAACATCATCGGTGGGTTTTGGGCGTAGACGGTCCCCTCGCTTCCGACCGCGTGCGCTAAGACCTCGGTGTAATAGCCGCCCGATGCCATAACGTCCATCACGATGGCACTCTCTTGCAACCCGAGAAAATGAAGGACTTCCGCTGGCTTGCGTGCGGCATCGCGACCCGTATCTGATTCTGGCCGGACCGCGTCACGGACATTCGAACCAACATCCGCCTGCCCGAACATTGCCAAGACCGACAAAACCGACGCTGCAATCCCGACAAGACCCATTCGATTAATTTCCATCTGTGGATTCCTCCCCCATGAAACCTAAACCTACCAGACGTAGCATCATCCATGACAGGTTGTCGATTGCGAGTAGGTGTTGAAGCGATTTAGTGCGACAACTTAGGCAGGTTCCTCGAGCACCTTTAGGTGCCGTGGAACGAGAACGCGTTCAACGCCTTCAAACACCAATTCAGTCACGATCGCAAGAACTGCCGCGGGTATCGCGCCCTGCAAAATAAGCGATGTATCGTTAAGCGCAAGCCCCGTCACAATTGGATCGCCCAATCCACCTGCCCCAATAAATGCGGCGAGCGTTGCCGTACCGATGCTAATGACAGCCGCGGTTCGTACACCCGCCAATATCGCGGGCATGGCCAAGGGAAGGTAAACGTATCGAATCTCATCGTATCGCGTTAACCCAATCGCCGTTGCAACTCGCCGCAATACCGGGTCCACCGTCACCAGAGCTGTCACGCTGTTGCGGATGATCGGAAGCAGCGAATACAGAAACAAGGCCACCACCGCCGGCAACATCCCGATGCCAAATATTGGGATCATCAGCGCCAACAGCGCAATCGATGGGATCGTCTGCAACAGACCGGCAACATACAGTACCGCCCTGGATATCCAACCAACTTGAAATACCGCCAATGCGAGCACGATTCCGATGCTGGTCGCGGTGAAAAGCGCAATGGCCGTTAGCCATAGATGCCGCTTCGTGTTGCGGACCAAGTTGTCGAATTCCTTCGAAAATCCCTCGCCATTATCGAAACCATTGGAACGCTCCTCGGCAATGTCGAAACCAATCGAGCCGAGATGATTTCTCGCTGCAGACGCGAAGTCCTCACCCTCAAATACGACGGATGCATTGAGGGCCGCCATCGACGAATCATCCAATGTACCGGCAAGGTCCTCGATCGCGGCCCGCGCTAATGGCGACAAATCGTCTCGAATTAGAGGAATCGCGAGGTAAGCGGGGAAAAACTCCTTGTCGTCTGCCAACACCCTCAAATCATACCGTTGCAATTCCCCATCAGTTGAATAAGCGTCCGTAACGTCGATTGACCCATCGTCTATTGCCTGATAAGCGAGACCGTGTTCGATGCCGCCAGGGATCCAGTCAAAACCATACACACGCTGAAGACCAGGCCATCCGTCCTCGCGCTCGAGAAATTCGTGGGAAACCACGACACGAAGATCACGGTATTCGGTTAATTGCGATATCCGCTCTAACGAGCGCTTTTCCGCTACCTCTTTGCGCACGGCAATAGCGTACGTGTTATTGAATCCAAGCGGCGAAAGTAGCGTCAGACCAAGCGGAGCGAGGTGTTCGTCAAGTCCCTCAATCGAGGTGCGTTTCCCAAGTTTGAGAATCGTTTGTTCCAGCGTTCCGCTGTATTCGACGTAAACATCGATTTCGCCTGCTACCAAAGCCTCGTAACAGATCAACGTTCCCCCCAAGCCGAAACGACGGTCGACCTCGAAGCCTGCTCGTTCAAGGCGCTGGGCAATCATCTCTCCTAAGAGATAACTCTCGGTGAAGTTCTTACTCGCCACGACGATCGGCTCGCTGGCAACCGGGCTAAACCAGACGAGCAACGCCATCACGATCGCCGAATGTTTCATAGTTGCGTCTCAATGAGGCGCTTAATGGACTCC
>JAKUTI010000118.1 GCA_022448765.1 Pseudomonadales bacterium | reverse complement strand
CGCGATTCTCTCCGGCACAACGTCGGTGATCGGATACTGGCTGTTGATTCGTAGAGACCTTGCGACGGTTCCCATTATCGTGGCGACGACAATCTGCTGGAGCGTGGTGACGAACCTCAGCCAGCCCTACCCAGGTGCCCTCGCCGGCCATAGCGTCGCGGTGATAATCGTTGCCGCCATGGCATGGGTCTGGTCTAACACACTTCGGAGAACCGCCTAAACACTTAAACCAAAACCGCGAAACTTTTCTTGAACATCCCGCGAGCATTGGCCTTGCACCGCAGAAGCTCGCCACATTATCGGATTAACTCAAACTACTGGTTCGCTCCACGACCGACCAATAATCCGCCATCAACCGGTAACACAGCCCCGGTGATGTAACTGCCGCCACGACTCGATAGAAAGACGCACGCCGCTCCCATGTCTTCGGGTTTGCCAACCCGTCCGATCGTTGTCATGGCCGATATTGCCGCCACACCTTCTTCTGTCGCGAGATACCGATCCAGCATGCCGGGAAACGGTCCTGGTGCAATGACATTGAAGGTTATGTTCCGCCCCCCTTTTCTTCCACCTTTGTTACCCAGTCTACCGGCCCATTGGCGCGTGAGGTGTATTAAGCCAGCCTTCCCTTGTCCATACGCCCAATCGTTGTCGGACGTGATTCGAATTCCATCGACCGACGCAATATTGATCACCGACGCGTGTTCTCCACTTTCACCAGAAAGAGTGAGCAATGGCAAACACTCTTTCGTTAGCGCGAAGGGTGCCCGCACATTGACCGCGTTCATTCGATCCCAATCGTCCATCGGAAAATCTTCAAACTTGTGCTGGAAATTTCCAAGTGCCGCGTTGTTGATCAGTACATCGAGCTTTCCTTCCCGTTCTTGAAGCTGACTGACAAGTCCGCTGATGTCTTCGTCTTTCGACAGATCTGCACGCAATGCAATGCATTCTCCGGGTCCTCCCGCATCAATTTCTTTGGCAACCTCCGACAAATCGCTCCGCGATGCGATGTAGACGCGCGCACCACCAGCCACGAACCCACCTGCGATGCCGCGTCCAATACCTCCGCCGCCACCTGTTACGCACACGACCTTACCCGCGACGCTAAATATGTCCTTGAAATCCATCGGATACTCTCCTGTATCTGTGCTTCCCAGCGCTCAGTGCTCGTGCATCAACCCGTTCACCACGCGACATCTACATCCACTGGTCCACAAATACTTCCTCCACAGCGGAAGGCTCTCGAGTGATCGTTAAGATTGCGGTTGATAGCCGTTTGCTTTGTCGAACAGCGAAAGTCGCTCGTTCTCAAATATCTTACAAGACGACTTAGAGTTCTTCCGGTGGTCGTACGAAAGGCTGCGGCACTTCCGATTTCGACATCCCGGCGATTGCCGTATACCCATGGTGCTCTTCCTCGATATGCAAAGTCCGCTCGGGAATGTCGAATCTGGTGCCCGCCACACACTCGTGTACCTGGCCTGTGGCGGGGTCTTGAAAGCAAAACTTACCGCCAGTTATGTATATGTGCATGCCTACGTCGTGCCAGTGTATTGGCGTACCGCCAGAAGGAGGTGCATCAAACTTGGAACCGTAATAGCCATCTTTCTCAATCTCGTCGAACGCTTGTTGGTCTTCGTCGAAGTAGCCGTGTTGGACCACTATTGCCATGGGTCGCTCCATATCGTCCGCAGTGACTCAAACCTACGAGTCAGCTGCCCGACTGTCAATTCTACGTATTTGCATCTTCACTAACAGTGCGCCATTAGCGTCGGCAAAATACGAACAGCCCTCCGTTTGAACTTTCTTCCGATTCGACGTCAATGAATTTCGCGCTACGTCTGCCGAGACGACTTGACAAGCGTTATCATCCACATCGCGGTGACCGACACTTAAACCTCTGCTACTGTGGCCGACCTTAATGGATCAGACTTAGACCGACGCAATTGAGCAGCTCGAAATGCACAATGATGACTCTTCCGAGAGCGCGTTAAGCGCCGAGCAAACATACCTATTTGACACGTTCGGGTACCTGGTCATTCCCGACGCGTTAACGCCATTGCAGATCGATCGGATCAAATCCACCCTTCGACGACCCGCAGAGCAATGGGATAATGCCGAGGACAAGTCCTGTGGGCCTCTTCATTGGGACACCATCTGGCGGGATCTACTTGATCTACCGAGCCTGTCTCCCATTCTAGAAGCCCTGCTGGGCGACCCAGGCCTGATGGATCGACGAACCACGAGTGCCGACCTTAGAGAGCCTCTACCCACCTATCGACTCGATCACATCAACGTTCATACCGACCGCGGTCAAGGTTTTTCGGGTGGCATGCTACACGGCGGGCGAGGTGTGAATGGTGCATTTGGCTACCACGATGGCCATTTCCAAAACGGCCTTCTGGCCGTGTCCTTCGAGCTCTATGACACCCATCCAAACGACGGTGGGTTCGCTTGTATTCCAGGAAGCCACAAATCCAACGTTGCCTTACCTCCGTTGTGGCGAGATCTCAGCAAGGGCATTGTCGACGTCGTGAAGCGAATCTCCGCGGTTCCTGGCGACGCCATCATATTCACCGAAGCACTCACACATGGCACGTTGCCATGGACCGCACCCTCCGAACGCAACACCGTGTTCTACAAATATTCGCCCCACCACGCCAGTTGGACCTCTGATTACTTTGATCCCGACGACTTCAGACAATACGACGATATGACCGACAGAAAATTATCGCTTCTGGAACCTCCCAATGCTCGCTACCGAGGGCGCTCGTCCAGGCCTCGTCGAATCAGCGAGTAATACATTCAGAAACAAGTGGAAGACCGTGGGATTGCACGAACATAATCTGGAGTCGCAACGACTGTTCCCAGCGCTCAATACCGCTTCGAAACACTCTTGCAACTCCCCAGCGCAATCCGCAACCTGTCGCATCACGAAGAAATTGACGACTTCGTTAATCGTTTTATGTACGTAGCACGCCCCCTTCTTTCCGCCTTGCTATTTAGTGTTGGCTTTCTATTTCTTTACGTGGTGCTAGGAACAATTGGTTGGACTTCGGACGAGGAATCACTTCGGTCAATAGGAGACGCTTCACGCTGGTGCGAAAGGGTACATAGCGGAATTTTTCGTGAACCCGTTAACGCGTTAAGCAACATCGGGTTCATGGTCGCGGGAATCTTGATGCTCTACGTACTGACGCAGGATCCGCCGAGTAATGGCGACACAGGCCGATTCCACGGTCGCAATCCAATCGCCCACACGTACGCGTTTGCCGTTATTTGGCTTGGCGCCGGATCCATGTTGATGCACGGCACGCATACCTACTGGGGTGGATGGGCAGACAATGTCGGCATGATCATGTACATCCTTTTGCCGTGGTTAATTAACGTCGGCGAAATGGGTCGTTGGTCTTCTAGGCGGGTTTTGGGTACTTACGCCATCATCGTCGTGATTTATGCCATGGGTCGCTGGGCTTTCGGCCGAGGATTAGGCATTCACCTAGACCTTTGGAGTTTGTCTATCGCGCTATGGGCAATTTCAGAAAGCCTCTATAGATTCTGGTCTCCGAGCTTCAGGTGGCTATCCGGGCTTGTTGGCTTCGTGGTCGCCGCTATCTTTGGCATTATGCCCACCGAAATGCTGGAACAACCGGACCGATACTGGTGGGTTTTGCTGTTCTGGATGCCTGCGTTGTTGGCGTCCCGGAACCCCAGTCGTACACGTACCTATTCGCCATGGTTCTTCTTAGGGACAAGCGCTTTTGTCCTAGCTTTTGCTATCTGGCTTAGGGGCCGTCCGGATGATCTTTGGTGTGATCCCGATGCCCTGATTCAGATGCATGGGGTCTGGCATCTCTTGAGTGCTCTTGCCACATGGTGCATCTTCAAGTTCCTGCGGACAGACGTTCCGAAGACCGCTTAGCTGTCTGCGTGATCAGCGCCTATACCTCGATGACAGGTCTGGAGGAGAGGCGCACTCTAGCTAGGCCCTGCACCACGAAACGTGCTGATGAAACGGGCTTGCATATCAACTCTAGACGGAATAGCACGATGCGATTACGACGCCTTGGTCAACAGTCTCGGGGTATCGCATCGAGCGAAGGAATCATTTCGAAGTCTCATGCTCGCGGGTCATACCGCGTTATCCGCTATGCGGGACGGGCTAGCACATGACAACGACGGACTGCGTATCGCGTGCTGGTGAAAGCCCATTCATCGGATAAGAGTCCGACCGTCAGAAAGATTGCCGGACGGTGGATTCCCGGTGCAGTGCGCTATATAAGAACACTCAAAAAGGAACGACCAGACCTTCGACTCTCGGCACGAACCTGTTATTTTCGACCAAACCGTACTACTCCATCCCACGCTAATCTATTGGAATCGGTCGCATGCGTATAACGATATGGAACGAAAACATACACGAGGTTGAGAACGAAAAGGTCCGGGCCATTTACCCTAGTGGGATACACAGCGTCATCGCCAACTTTGTTCGCGAAGGTGTGGCGGGGGCCGAAGTACGCACCGCGACACTGGACCAGCCCGAAAACGGATTGACCGATGCGGTGTTGGAAAACACCGACGTCATGACCTGGTGGGGCCACGTCGGCCACCATCTAGTCGACGAAGATGTCGTAGAAAAAGTGGAACAAAGGGTCCTGGCCGGCATGGGACTCATCGTGCTCCATTCGGCGCATTTATCCCGCATCTTCCAACGTCTCATGGGTACCAGCTGCAACCTCCGTTGGCGCGAAGGCGAAGACCGAGAAACAGTCTGGACCGTTAATCCGACTCATCCGATCACCCAAGGTGTGCCGCACCCAATCGTTATACCCAACCAGGAGATGTACGGGGAATTTTTCGACATTCCAACGCCAGACGAACTGGTGTTTATCAGCTCCTACACCGGTGGCGAAGCATTCCGTAGTGGCTGCTGCTTTAGCCGGGGCAAAGGCCGCATCTTCTACTTTAGCCCCGGCCACGAAAGCTACCCCGTCTATTACCAACCCGAGATTCAGCGCGTGCTTCTTAACGCGATCGAGTGGGCCTACCAGCCACAAATATCAGCCATCGATACGAGCGCTAGTTTCGAATCTAAACCTGGTTGGTTTCAATCTTCCGATTAATCGACCTCGTCGCTAGCTAGTTTCTCTGTTCGGGTGGGCTCAAGACTGGTGACAGGTTTCGGTGGCCAGGGTACGTTTACAAACCCACTTTCTGTTGAACTTCTCATCGCAATGGAGCACGCCCTATGACCGAGTTTTGGCAATTGACGTTTCCGATGCCTGGTCAAAGCGAAAACCATGCAGTCGCAGCCGAAAGCAAGGGATGGGACGGCTTGTTCTTTGCCGACACACAATGCCTGTCCGGTGATATTTATTCGGCGATGTGTCTCGCGGCGAAAGCCACGACAACGCTTCAGGTTGGCACCGCAGTGACTAATCCCATAACTCGACACGCGGCGGTAACTGCGTCCGCCATCGGCACCGTGCAAGTGGAATCCGGTGGGCGAGCGGTCCTCGGGATCGGCCGAGGCGACTCCGCGCTTGGGCTGCTGGGGCAAAAGCCGGCCCCGGCTTCTCTACTCGCCGACTATATTCACCAGCTACAAGGCTTTCTGCGGGGCGATCCCGTCGACCTTGACGGCTTTGCCAGTCAGATATCTTGGATAAACCGAAGTGGACACGCCAAGGTTCCCGTGGACGTTGCAAGCACCGGACCGCAAGTCATTGCTCTGGCCGCGAGATTTGCCGAACGCATTACTTTCGCGATGGGGGCTGATCCGGAGCGTATCGCCGGTGGGATTGAGGATGCACGAAAAGCGGCCGACGACGCCGGCCGTGATCCCAGCGAATTAAGTTTCGGTGCGTACGTCAACATCGCCTGCGATAACGATGAACAAAGGGCCCGCGACATTATACGAGGCAGCGCGGGAACCTTCGCGCATTTCAGTGGGATGTCTTCAGCCGCGAATGCTGGTTTGCAAGATGCGCCCGTTTTTAGGCACATTGGTGCCAATTACGACATGGCCAATCACGCGAGTAGTAAAGCCGCTCATATGAAGGAAGTACCCGACGAATTTGTCAGCCGATTCGCCGTCGCCGGCCCCCCCGCATTATGTATTGATCGACTCGGTGAAATAATCGAACGGGGAGTTGATCGCCTGGTGTTACTGATGGGTTCCCGCGATGCCGACCCGCAGCACATGGCAGCGAGTTCGGAACGGATCAGCACCGAAGTGATCGTCGAGTTGCGCTAACCAGCGGGTACAAAAACGAGACCGCTCGACGCATCATTGGTGCCAGTTCGGTCCCACGGCACCTCGAGCCAGCCGCAATAAAATTCCTCCCCCATCGGACATGCAAACCGGGGTTCAGTCCCACGCTGTTCCAACACCTCCGCGGAACAGTTTGGCTTTCCAGGTGTCCACTGGATTCGGTAGAGTTCAGCATGATCAAACTGGGAGAACGCGCATGGCGTACGAAATCGTCTACTGGCCTGGGTTTACAGGTCGTGCCGAGCCAGCAATCCTATTACTCGAAGACGTCAGCGAATCCTACATAGTCAACACGGACGTTGCCGGAAGAATCGAAGCGCTTGGGCAAAACGAGCCGGTTTTCGCTTGTCCGCTACTTATTGATGGCGAAACCGTCGTCTCGCAAACAACCGTCATCGTCGAATACCTCGCCAATGAACACGGGTGCAACGTAGCACCGGCAGACGCCGTCCGCGCTTCTCAGTTCGGTTACAACATCGCCGATATCTGGCGAGAGACCTACGAAGCTCGCCGGGACGGCAACACGGATTTTCTGGTCGACCGTTTTCCACGCTGGCTCGACATCATCGAACGCAGTTTCCAGGGCAACCAGGCGTGGTTTTTTAGCAATGATGAACCGACGTGGGTCGACTACCTCGCACTTAACATCGTGACCCTTGCCACATACTGCTGGGGTGAACCCGCTATCCAAATGATGCGAAGGCAGTCGAAGCTTAGCGCGTGGACCGAGCGCATGCTGGCGCGCCCACGACTCAAAGCCTATTTCGAGAACGAAGATAGCCTGCCAGTTGCTTACGATGAGGTTCGTGCCAAGGCCTGACAATCTCAAGGGATCACCAGCACCGTGTTCGATATTGGCCCGAACACAATATGGAGCGATAACCCTTCCTCGTCGCAAAGCTCGGCCAGGTCAAAAACGATTGGAATACGGAGGGCGCGGGGAAAACAGATTGGACAGTAGCTGCCAGTCGCTTTCTTTTCATGAGGCTGTGTAGCAGCGCTATCATCGTCCTAGTAACCCGAGGCGATACAAGGAACCAAATGAAAATAGGTATTTCGCTTCCCGTCAGGGAGCTTGCGGACGATTTGGGTGCCATCAAAGAGTTCGCACAAATCGCCGACGAACTCGGTTACACACACTTACGAGTCCCCGATCAGGTGCTGCGGCCTAATGGTGGACACTTACACGAACCGATGATGCTCCTCGCATACGTCGCGGCGGTCACGAAGCAGATAGAACTCGTACCATCGGTGATCGTGGCTCCGTCTAGACAGACCGTATTGCTCGCCAAGCAAGCGGCCGAGCTCGATGTAATCACGGGAGGGCGACTGCGCCTGGGCATCGGTGTGGGTGGTTCGGAAGCGGAATATGAATCGCTCGGTGCAGACTTTCACTCGCGCGGAGCAAAGATCGAGGAACAAATCGAGTTACTCAAAGCGCTGTGGACACAGGAGACGGTAAACTTTAGTGGACGGTGGGATGAAGTGGTGGGTGCTGGTCTCTCGCCGTTGCCCATACAGCAGCCGATTCCCCTATGGATTGGCCCAAGCGGGGCACCTATCCAACGCGTTAGAACACGAATTGGTCGG
>JAKUTI010000117.1 GCA_022448765.1 Pseudomonadales bacterium | reverse complement strand
GTTCCCGAATAGGCGTGAAGAGACCGGTATACGTCGCAGGATTGGACCGGGGTGTTCGACCGATCGGACTTTGGTCGATTGCGACCACCTTATCCAAATGCTCGAGACCTTCAATATCGTCGTAGGGCTTGGGACTAATAGTGCTCGTGCCGTTCAAAGCTCGGGATATGATGGGATAAAGGGTCTGGTTGATTAGAGTTGATTTACCAGAACCGGAAACCCCAGTCACACAGGTAAATAAACCCGTGGGTATATCCAAGGTTACGTTCTTGAGGTTGTTACCGTGCGCGTTGATTAACCTCAATTTCTTCGAAGATTCGAACGACTTGCGAGATCGAGGAACATCAATGAATCGCTTTCCCGACAGATATTGTCCAGTAATGGAGGACTCGCAAGCCAATATCGTGTCAAGTGACCCTGATACGACTACCGAACCACCATGGATACCAGCGCCTGGGCCCATATCGACGACGTGATCGGCGGTGCGGATGGCCTCCTCGTCATGCTCTACGACGATCACGGTATTACCTAAATCTCGTAGTTGTGTGAGCGTGCGCAATAGACGGGCGTTATCCCGCTGGTGGAGCCCGATCGATGGCTCATCTAATATATACATCACCCCCACCAAGCCTGCTCCGATCTGACTGGCGAGCCTGATCCTTTGTGCTTCCCCTCCTGATAAAGTACCGGCGTTGCGATCGAGGCTGAGATAATTAAGACCGACGTCAACTAAAAACTGCAATCTAGCCTGAATTTCGCTGAGGATTTTCCCTGCGATAGCACCGCGGCGACCAACCAATTTTAGGCTATTGAAGTACTCTAGGGTGTCTTCAACCGAACTACTTGTTACATCAGGCAATGCAGTGCCATCTATAAAAACGTGACGCGCTTCCGTACGCAATCGGGTACCAAGACAAGAGGGGCAATCCCTCACCGTCAAATACTTTTGTAGATTTTCGCGGACGACATTAGATTCGGTTTCGTGAAAGCGACGCTCCATATTGGGGAGGACGCCTTCAAATCGATGCCGACGACGAATTACGTCTCCTCGATCATTCACGTAACTGAAGTCAATTCGTTCCTCGCCAGATCCATACAGGATTGCCTCCCGATGTTTCTTTTTCAGTCGCCCGAATGGTGTTTCAAGCTCGAACCCGTAATGAGAAGCGAGTGACGAGAGCAGATGAAAGTAGTAAACATTACGGCGATCCCATCCTCGGACCGCGCCTTCCGCTAGCGAAGCCGCTGAATCGGTCACCACCAAATCAGGGTCAAAGTACTGTTTGATTCCTAAACCGTCACACTCTGCGCAAGCACCGGCCGGATTGTTAAAGGAAAATAGTCGTGGCTCGAGGTCTGAGATGCTATATCCACAAAATGGGCAAGAAAACTGAGACGAAAATAAGATGTCTTCCGTGCCTTCAATGTCTTCAGGACGACATACGACCGCGACTCCGTTGGCGAGGTCCAAAGCTGTTTCGAATGATTCTGCTAATCGTTGTCTAACTTCGGGACGGATTCTGACGCGATCGACGACAGCCTCGACAGTGTGTTTTTTGTTTTTTTCCAGTTCGGGCGGATGATCCAAATCGACGACGACCCCGTTGATTCTTGCGCGGATAAATCCATTCGCAATCAGTTCGGCGAAAACGTGTTTGTGCTCGCCCTTACGGTCCGTGACTATCGGCGCTAGAACCATGATGTGCTCTTCTTTCTTGAGACCGAGCACTTGATCGACCATTTGGCTGATCGTTTGTGCGTCCAACGTGTCTCCGTGTTCGGGGCAATGGGGTTCACCAACGCGAGCAAAGAGAAGACGTAGGTAGTCCGATATTTCGGTGATGGTTCCAACGGTCGAGCGAGGATTGTGAGAGGTCGCTTTTTGCTCGATAGAAATAGCTGGAGATAGCCCTTCAACGTGATCCACGTCGGGTTTTTCCATCATTGACAAGAATTGGCGAGCGTAGGCCGAGAGGGATTCGACGTAGCGTCTTTGTCCTTCTGCGTAAAGTGTGTCGAAAGCAAGGGAAGACTTCCCCGATCCCGATAGGCCGGTTATGACAATCAGTTTGTCTCTGGGGAGATTTAGGTCGACATTCTTTAGGTTGTGTGTCCGTGCGCCTTGCACCGAAATTTCGGTAAGTGACGAACTCATGTCAGCAAGTCCCTTCGCGTAAACGGTCAACGCTAACGCCATCATTTGATACTGGCAACAAGCGCATAGGTTTATTCTAGACCGTTGGAATTAAGTAGGCTGAGCAATCGGGATGCGATAGACTCATCACGCCCAGAGGAAGAGAAAGTACATGGCGCGCGGGCTGAATAAAGTTATGCTCATTGGAAATCTCGGACGAGATCCAGAAACGAGATATACCCAAAGTGGAAGCGCTGTTACCCGATTTAGTGTAGCCACCAGTGAAAGTTGGCGCGATAAGTCGACTCAGGAAATGCAAGAGCGGACCGAGTGGCACAACGTTGTTTGTTTTGCGCGCCTCGGCGAAATTGCAAGTGAATATCTGAAGAAGGGTTCAAAGGTATACGTTGAGGGTGGCTTGAGGACAAGTTCCTGGGAGCAAGAGGGAAATACACGATATCGCACGGAAGTTATTGCCCGCGAGATGCAGATGCTGGATAGCAGAGATTCTAATCAGGGCAGTTACGGTGGTGAGCCGCCTCAGGGCGGTAGCCCAGATAAACAGGTGGACCGTTCGGATAAATCTGGAACCAACGAACCCGACCCTGAGGACTTTGACGACGATATACCGTTCTAACCGGACTGTGAGGGCTAGAGCCGTCGTTAATATTGGATGAACTCGAGCAGATTTCCGTCGGGGTCCCGTACGTACGTGCTAATGCCAGGTCTTCCACTTGCCAGTGCGCCGTCTCTCTCGACGGGACCTTCGACGACAGGCACTTCATTTTTCTTTAGTAGGGCTTGGAGTTGATCTTGATTCCCGTCCCAAATTAGACAAAAGTCGCCACAGCCCGGAATTGCCGTGCGCCCTCGCAACGTAAACTTGTCTGATTGCCAGGCAGAGGGGGCATGAAAATTGAGTTTGGTATCTTGCAGGTGGGCGGAGTAGAAGTGGGGCCCGCCATCACGGTTTAACCTAAACCCTAATTTTTCATAGAAGAGTAGCAACTCGTCGACATTTAGTATCGGGATTGCAACGTGATCGATGCCTTTAAGTCTCATAGCAGCGTCAAAAGAAAAATACCCAACACAACACGATAAATGACATAAGGCATCAGACCTGTCCTATTAATAAGGTGAAGAAAGACTGTAATACAGAAGTATGCAGTCACCCCCGATACTCCGATTCCGAGAGCGAAATCGAACCAGTTTGTGTCAAAGTTGGTTTCTGCCACGTCTCGTATCGCCAGAATACCAGCGCCTCCAATTGCTGGAATCGATAGAAGAAAAGAAAAACGCGCGGCGTGAATCCGATTTAGACCGAGGAGCAATGCGGCTGTTATGGTGATTCCGGAACGAGAAGTCCCAGGTATTAAAGCGAGAACTTGCATCACTCCTATAAACAAGGCCTCACGATAGCGTAATCCAGCCAGTTCAGTCCGTTTATTCGAACCTCGATCCGCGATTCCGAGAAGCAGACCGAACCCGATAGTAGCCAATGCAATTACACTAAGTGATCGGAGCTCAGTTTCGATGGTTGGTTTAAGAACATATCCAACGATCATAATGGGGATTGTTGCAAGCGCTAGTTTGCCAAGCAGGTGGGCGTGTTCGTTAGATCTACGGTACATCCAAATGTCAACGCTGGCGTCAATAAACCGTTTTAGATCGTCACGAAAATAAAAGAGAACGGCGAAGAGGGTTCCAACGTGCACAGCAATATCAAAAGGCAATCCTTGATCCGGCCATCCGAGGAGATGCACGGGAAGAATTAAGTGTGCCGAACTAGAGACCGGTAGGAACTCCGTCACGCCTTGGATTAGAGCGAGAACGACGATCTGTAGGTAGTCCATGCCGATAATCCCGAGAAACTAGTCCGGACTGCTAGTCAGTGGAAATGATATGGTCGTAGGGATGCAAGGTCGAACTGAATTGCCCCTTTTCCCGCTCGGCAACGTCCTTTTTACCGGAGGACGACTCCCCTTACAGATTTTTGAACCAAGATACGTCGATATGATCAGCGCGTGCGCTAAGTCGGACACTGGTTTTGGCGTCGTGCTAATACGACGCGGAAACGAGGTCCGCGTTGACAAGGATGAGGACGCTCCATCCATCTTTGACATTGGTACCTATGCGTCAATCGTTGATTTCAATCCCCTGCCCAATGGGCGGCTTGGGATCATAACTGAGGGCGGGCTTAAATTTAGAGTTTTTAGTACCTGGGAAAAAGATGATCGGCTTTTGATCGGAGAGGTTGAATTTTTTTCCGAAGAGCATGCGGAAGGCATCGGGGAGCAATTCGAACCGCTGGTCGACATACTGAGGCGCTTAGCGCAAGACCCTATCATTCAGCGTCTTGGGGTGGACATTGATTATACCGACGCGCGTTCCGTCAGTTGGAGGCTGGCGGAACTCTTGCCTATCGACCCGGAAACTAAGCAGAGTCTGCTCCAAATGCGGATACCGCGGGAGCGGCTGGCAGAAATCAAACGGCTCGTTTCGAAGCTACAAGGATTCGCAAGTTGACGTGAAATGAGTACACGATTCAATTCAAATTCTATTCCATCGTCTTTCGAATGCGTCGATTAAGGACCAAGTTCCGTTGCTGTTCTTACTTTTCCGAATAACCCTAATTGTGGGATTTAGCGAAAGAGGCAATCTTTGACTGTAGTATTCGGCGGAACGTTTGATCCGGTGCACCTTGGACATGTGCATGCTGCCAATGTCGCTGGCAACATTCTAAATAGTTCGATCTTGATGGTGCTGTCGGCTGCGCCGGCGCACCGAAAGGCTCCAGTTGCTAGTATCGAGGATCGATGGCAGATGCTCAGAGCCGCGTGCGCAAACGAACACAGGTTGGTGCCCTCAGACATTGAAATGTGTAGGGAAGGTCCTTCATATGCTGTTGAAACACTTATTTCCTTGAACGCGACGCAAGATCGACCGGTGATATGGGTTCTTGGCGATGATGCCTTCGATTTAGTTCATACATGGTATCGATCTGGAGAATTGTTAGGACGATGCAGTTTTCTTGTTTTCACCCGAGAGGGGAATAAGACAAGGCGATTACCAAGTGGATTTGTAGAAGTAGACGAATTGAGCGTACTGAAACGTGTCAGCGGCACCGTATATTTCGGTGAACAAGCAATGGAGGAAATTTCTGCCACTTCGTTGCGTCACGATATTGCACGAGGTTGTTCCGTCCAACACCTATTACCGCCTGGAGTCATGGAGCATGTAAATCATAGGGGTCTGTATTTAACGTGAAGACCTCGGCGGCCCCGGCTGAGGGGCTACGTGATTTAGTTATAAATGCGCTCAATGACCGAAAGGCCAACCAAATAAAGGTTATCGATGTAACGACCCTCACCGAGATTACAGATTATATGGTGATTGCGAGTGGGGGATCCTCACGCCATATACGATCGCTTGTTGATCAGATCTTGTATTCGGCAAAAGACGCGGGAATCAATGTTCTTGGAGTGGAGGGTTTGCCGCATGGTGATTGGATTCTCATTGACCTTGGAGAGGTCGTGGTGCACCTGATGAGGCCAGAAGCCCGGACTTTCTACGAACTTGAAAGGCTATGGGAAGGGATCAGTGATTCGCAAGTCGATGTTGCAGATAAGCCCAACCCAAAAGCAGAAACGTCTAAAAGTTAAGGTTCGTCGCGATAGTGAAAGTAATGCCTGGACGTCAGTTAAAAAATTCGCGAGTCGAAGCGCGGATGTTCTTCTCGCGGGCATGGACATTGTTCGGCGCCGCGGTCGTGCTGGCGGTGATCTTGGTCGTACGCCTGTTTCAATTACAAGTTCTTGAATACACGGTGTACAAAACCCGGTCAGAAGATAATCGCATTGAAGTTCAGCCGGTGGCCGCAGGGCGTGGATTAATATTTGATCGGCGTGGTGTCTTGTTAGCAGAGAACCGTTCGGCTTCGTTGCTAGAAATAGTGGAAGAGCGCACAGATGGCGAGATTGCTGAGACGATCAGAGCAGTTGGCGATCTCATAGAAATTCAAAGAAGCGAAATCGAAGCGTTCCATAAACGCCTTGAGAGGAAACGGCGACCCTATCAAGCCATACCCCTAAAGTTGAGGCTTGCCGAGGATGAAGCCGCGATTATTAGAGTCAACGGCCATCTACTACCTGGAGTGCAGGTTTCGAATATCGCAGCACGATACTACCCGTTGGGTGAAATCGGCGCGCATGCGATAGGTTCGGTTAGGCGGATTACGGCTGATGACATGAAACGACTCGACCGAAATGAGTACGTGGCTACAAGGTATGTGGGACGCCGGGGAATAGAGGCTTTCTACGAACATTCGCTACACGGTGAGGTAGGGCATCGACGGGTGGAGGTCGATGTTCGCGGTCGTGTCGTAAGAGAACTCGAATTGAGTGCCCCCCGGAAGGGAACCGATCTACGGTTGCATTTGGACAGCCGGTTGCAGATTCTCGCATATACCGCTCTGGGCAACCGTCGGGGCGCGATTGTCGCAATTGACCCAGGTTCGGGCGGCATTTTGGCCATGGTTAGCCGGCCAAGTTATGACCCCAATCTCTTCGTTACGGGCATGAAAAGTGATACGTATCGAACATTAAGTGGTTCAAGAGAGTTACCTCTATTCAATAGAGCCGTTCAAGGTCAATATGCCCCCGGGTCGACATTTAAACCGATAGTTGGGTTGGCAGCTGTTAGCAAGGGTGTTACGTCCTGGAACGAAACCATCGTCGATCGGGGTTGGTTCAAATTGACGGGCCAGCAGCGTATTTATCGCGACTGGAGTTGGACACCCGAAGATGCGGGAGGTCAGGGAATCGTAGATTTACGACGGGCCATCTATCGATCGTCGAACGTCTACTTTTACGACCTTGCAACGCGTCTAAAGGTTGACGCGTTGAGTGTTTTTGCCCATCAATTTGGTCTGGGTAGCAACACCGCTTTAGACGTTTATGCAGCAGCTGATGGCATTCTCCCGAATCGCGAATGGAAGTACGGAGCTCAGGGAGAAGATTGGTACACGGGCGACACCGTGAATATGGGGATAGGCCAAGGCTATTTGCTTGTTACACCGCTTCAACTAGCGACTGTCGCCTCTGTTTTCGCTGCCCGCGGGCGATGGAAACAACCGCGAATGGCGATATCGGAAGACGAGTCGATGGAAAGTTCACCATTCTCGGTAATAGGGCCGTCTCGGAAGGATTGGGAACTCATGATTGAAGCAATGGAAGAAGTTGTTCATCGGGGTGATCGCGGTATAGGTGATAATGGGACGGCGTGGGGCTACATAGGGCGCAATATAACCTACCGTATGGCAGGGAAATCTGGCACCGCCCAGGTTGTTGGAATTAATCAAGGAGAGCAGTACGACGAATCGGAGCTTGATGAGTTTGAGCGCAAACATGCCTGGTTCATCGCGTTTGCCCCAAGTGATGATCCCGTGATTGCCATAGCGGTACTGGTCGAAAACGGGGGCGGTGGAAGTTCAGTCGCAGCGCCGATTGCTCGGGAAATATTGGACGCGTATTTGCTTCCCCGCATTGCGAGTAATCGTTGAGAGATTTCACTCGACACTTGACAAGTGGAGCTCATCTGCGCGGGAACGAGAGGCGGACCGACAACTTTCATCTTGATCCGATGTTGCTGTTGCCGCTCTTATGCATCATGGGCATCGGTTTGACGGTTCTTTACAGTGCCGTTCACCAGGATTTATCAGTTATCGAAAATCAATCGGCCAAATTGTTCGTTAGATTTGTCGCAATGACCTT
>JAKUTI010000116.1 GCA_022448765.1 Pseudomonadales bacterium | reverse complement strand
GTCGACGGGAAGCTGGTCGTTGCTTTTCGTTATGAGACGACGGGCACGCAGCATTTGCTCTATCAATTATCCAATCCAGGACAACGTCGGACTTTAGGGGAGAGAGACGGTCGGTCAAATGCCGTCGAGCAAGAACGTCTGACCCGACTGGACAACTTTAACCTCAAATTGACGACTAACTTCGTCAGGTACGCGTTTCCAGAACGCACCATACCGTATACCACCCTCCGACAAGACGGAGGACGGAGTGTATTCGAATGGCTTTTTGACCAAACGGTGACGGGCAAAAACATCGGCCTGGTTGTTCCTGAAGAACTGAATCCAGGAAGTGTCGCGTCGCGCGTTGCCTTCTTCGCACCGATATCACTGCTGTTCTTTTTCGTCGTGCTCACGATCTTTGGCATTCTGGCGAAAAATAGGCTGCATCCAATTCATTATGCGTTCTTGGCAGCGACCTTTTTGTCGTTTCATTTGATGTTCTCGTACTCAGCAGACCACATTTCCATGTACCTCGCGTTCGCTATTGCATCGTTGATTGCATGCTTGTTGACATTTAACTATGTGGCGAGGGTGAAGGATCAGAACTACGCGTTGGTCGCCACATCACTCCAGTTACTTTATCTAGTTGCCTTTTCCTGGTCGTTCTTTTACCAGACTGATACGGGCCTCGGAATTACCGGGTTGATCGTGACGATCGTTTCCGTGGTGACTCTTTTCGTACTGATGCAGCTAACCGCCAAATTGGATTGGCAGAATATTGATGTAGCCAGCCAGGAGAAAAAATTAGGTCTATAGGGAAGCTAGCTTCGTCACAAAGTCTAGGTTTTTGGGGTGATTGCTCCCATGCCGATAGCCACGATCACATGGTCGTGCCCTTGCAGAAATCGGCGATGCTGCGGCCTGTCTCCCGGCTAATTTCGGGGCAGCTAATCGGAAAAATTTCGGTGGCGTGTATGGTTCCCATCACTTGTCTGCAGTTAGCCGTGACGCCGGCGGTCAAAAGCAGTCGATAAAAATTGATGCCTTCATCGCGAAGTGGATCACATTCGTTCACGCTGATAACCGTTGGCGGTAGTCCACGAACGTCCTCCTGCGATGCAAATCCGGGCCATGCGAGTGGGTTACGGGCCTCGAGTTGTTCGATCCCGTAGGCCATCGCGCCCTGATTGTTGTGCAGATCCAGCAGGATCCCGTTATTTTCGACCGACGAGGGGTTCTCGGTTAGGGGCCATATTCCGGCGATGTACGGACATAGGGCATAAAGACCGGTGATTAGATCGATATGACCGTCCTTCAAGAGTTGCATGCCACTTGCCAACGTCAAATTACCGCCACCGCTCTCGCCGGAAATAATGATTCGATCGGGATCGATCCCCAATTTTTTGGCATTTTCGGCTATCCATTTCACACCAGAAACACAGTCGTTTAATCCCGCTGGAAAAGGCGCTACTTCGGGTACCGATGAGGGCGATACCGCATTGCGAAAATCGACCATGGCTACTGCAACGCCCTGCGCGGCGATGATTTTCCCCCACGCACGGTAATTGCCGTAATAACAAGACATCGATTGCATGCCACCGCCGTGTATGTAGTACACGCAAGGCAACGGGTCGCCCGTTTCTGGACGAATAAATTGAATATTAATCGAGTTGTTGTCGGGCTGGGACGTGACAACGTGGGTATCGATGTGGATACCGTCGCTTGGTGCAATATTTTCGTTGTCGCAGGACTCAAAGAATGCCTGCGTCGCCTGTTCGCGAGCTTTGGCCTCGTCCGAGTTTGCTTTTGCAACCATTGTTTCGCGGCTTGTGGCGTCTTCCATGGCGATTTCTGGGAACGCACCGAATAACGCTTTGATGCGTGGATCGATCCGTGGATCCTGGGATATTTTGCCGTGTGCCATGCTGCCTCTCCTATGTTGGTCTAGGCCGAGCAGTAGCGCTGTTTTGGCGACGACGCCATTGCTTCGGTACCGTTGTATCAGATTCGTTGAATTGTGTCAGACGCGTAGGTGCTATGTGCGTGATCGGTTCTGTAATGAGGAAGCGAAAGCACAGTGACTGTGATGGCAGTGCGCATTCTCGGCATTGGCTTTCTCGCCTTTTCACACAACGTTTTCCTAGTCGGCGAATGATTTTTCCACGTATGCGGCTTCCACGATTGTTCCGGTGTTGACTCTTTTTCCCTAATGCACCTAACCGCGAGGCTGGATTGATAGAACCTGAAATTCGTCGATCATGCGAAAAACTGCGACCTTGTGCAGGTGCTTAAGCCCAGCTAGTTGAACAGCTGTTTCGGACAAACGAAGTAGGTGCCTAGCGTCGTCTTTGGATGGTGTAGGTGTGGTAAGGCTCAAGCGTGTCAACTGTGTCGATAGGCTCATTCCTCCAAGCAAAGAGTTGGACTTTCGCTTCGTCCTGTGTGAGGTCAATCAGCGTGAATCCGTTTTGTTCTGACACGGATGCCGGTGTATCAGCGTTGATTCCGGTGGCGAGAAGCGGGAGCGTGCCGCGCGCAGCGGATGGCCAACCCCGTTTCGTACCAATGGGTCCTGTCAAAATCGCGTGAACAGGAGAGTCCAGTGCCACGTCGCTACTCGATTGAATGCGAGCGTGCCCCGTCGCATGAAGATCACCCGAAAGGACGACCCCCTCACGCGATGTTTGTCCCGAGAGCATCTCAAGCAGCCGCTGGTGTTGCTTGAACCAGCCGCTTTGCCACATGAATTTTGGTCGTTGCGTTGTTAGTTTGAATCGTGCACTGCCCCCGGAGCGAATTTGTGCGACGGCGACTTCGTCATCCCCGGTGTCGGCGACGTCGGGGTACCACTCGCGCCACTTCCCAGCCGTCCAACCGAAGGGATGGGAAGGGACGTGGAAGAGATGCCGAACCGTTTGGTCCGTTGTCCTTTGAGCGAGCCAGCTCTCGGCCTCCGGCGGTATCAGCCCCGCAACGGATCCCTTGAGGGACAAGAATCGAGCACAGTCGTAAATAAGGGCTTCCGCTAGATTTCCGTAGCGAAACGTACCAAAGCTCTCGGAAATGCCAGGTTCTCGATCGCCTGCGCCCGATCCCGACATAAGGGCTGGACGGCCGGTATCTGCAAGAAACTCGGGAAGGAATAAGTCGCGCACGAAACGTGCGAAAGACAGCTGATATTTGTGGGGAGGCAGGGTTACAAAACGATCGGTTGCTTCGTCGTTCTCAAAGTAATCGTGGTCGTCGCTGACAAAATAACTGGGTGTTGAACGCAACATGACACCGTAGAGATTGGCTATCTGCGGTTCTATTGCACGTTTAATCACAGCTTCGTTAGGGCTACCCTTTGCGGCCTTTTGTCGATCGAGCGACCCCACGGATTCGTACCAGGCACTTGCTCGAGCCGCCCGCTCGAGATCATGTGCCTCGAGTTGCGTCCTTTGATCCCAATAGAAATGATCTCCGATAGCGATAAGCGCATTGGGTTTGAATGACAATCCGCGAGCGATGAGTCTTTGACGAACGTCGAGCGGTAAAAAGGGTTGTTGTTCCGCGGGAAAATTGTAATTGGGGTGGCCACCGGCGCATGTGAAGACGAGAAGTCGGGCGCGGTCAGGCATTGAACCGGGTGGTGGATAAGTTGATAGCTCCCATTTGTCGCACAAATAGTTACCTTTACTATCAATAAGTTGTAATTCATATCGATAATCGGGTTTAAGATTATCCGCGTAAAAACTATAGTAGCGGCCCTCGGTATCGGTCATTCTCGCGCTGATAACGCGGTTCCCGACGACGAGCCGGGGTGGCGTTTGCGGTTGGCGGAAAGAACACTTGATGGCAAATTGCTTGTGATTTGCCGCGGGTATCAGGTGTACGAGATCCCCAGAATCCCAAGACACCTTATGCGTATGCTCACCGAGTGCGGTGATTGCTGCAGCAGCTCCGGTAGCTGCAAGAAATTCTCGACGCGACCAATGCACCTTTTGACGCTCCTTGCTAAGACGTCGGGACCCGCTGGCAGACTGGACTAGCTAAACGTGGTCGTGAAGACCTCCTCGTTGAAACCTACCAGCATGGTCTTTCCCGCTCGAATCGCTGGCGCGCGTAAGTTCCCGGTGGGTCCGAGCATGGCTTCGACCGCATCGCGACTAACCCGGTCCTTCACGACAAATTCGCTGACCTTTTTGCCCTTCGCGACAATTAGCTTGGATACCGACTTAAGCAGTCCCCGTGCATCTGATGCTTGCAGCTTGCGGCTTGCTGGAATCGATTCGCTAATCTCAATATTGTTCGCCTCCAAAAACTTGGATGCCTTCGTGCAAGTGGTTCAGCCCTTTCGGTAGTAGTACCAGTGCGCTTTTTTTGCCATCGATCTCTCCTATGGGAACCAGGGAGTTTGAGTCGTGAAGATCATAGCGTGCTTGAGGGTGTATCGAAAAGCGTTGGAGAAGGCGGGTCGTTCTCCAAGGCCTAATTCATAGAACCGTGCAGGGGTGCGAATAAGCTACGTGGAAAGTGCGGGTGTACTATTTTGTGCAGGCAAGGGAGATGATTATGAAGCGTTTGATTGTAAGTGCAGTCGGATGGTTGTTCGCGATGGCGATGTCGGCTGGGGCCGGCGAGGATTGGTACCCATCTAAATATGGTGAAGGAGATACACTTGGCGCGATCAACAACCTGTCGCCCGAGGGGGTCGTCAAAGCTGCCCAATTAGTCAGGACTGGGAAAACCTACCCATTGGGCGTCGTGACCGGTCCGGAAACACCCGCATACCCGCCGCGGTCCTTTTCGCTGACAGTATTACAAGGGGGTGACGGCACCGGAGCGACTCAAGGCGCGAATCTTGCAACGGGTAACGACGATTTGATGTTCGCGTGGCTCGGGGTCGGCAGCCAAATCGACGGACTTGGCCATATGGGCCTAAACCACGTTTATTACAACGGCCATAGAGCTACCGATTTTGTGTCACCCACTGGGTTGACCAAATTGTCGATCGACAAGCTTCCGCCGATTGTGACGCGGGGCGTTCTGATCGATATGGCCCGCTTTTTTGGCAAGAAAATGTTAAGTGCGGGTACGGTGTTTAATCGCTCCGAAATAGTCGCTCAAGCCGAGACACAAGGCGTGTCTATTGGTAAAGGCGATGTCGTGCTTTTCCATACCGGTTGGCAGACATTGGCGGGGCAAGACAATACCCGATTTATGAGTGGACAACCCGGACTTGGTGTCGAGGGGGCCGAATATTTGGCCTCGCTCGGTGTGGTGGCAGTGGGGGCAGATACGTGGGGTTTGGAGGTGGTGCCCTTCGAAGACGACTCGATGCAGTTTCCCGTGCACCCGATTTTGCTGGCGAAAAACGGTGTATATATCTTGGAGAACATGAATGTAGGACCGCTAGCTTCGGACGAGGCGTGGGAATTCTTGTTCGTGCTAGGGCAAGCACGTTTTGAGGGTGCAGTTCAGGGAATAATTAACCCGGTTGCGATCCGATAAAGATCGGAAATTAGGCCATCACGGTGTGCCCGCTGAACTAAATACATCGCCGCATGACGAAACAATCGCGCTCGAACCAATAGGATCGCGTCCAACACGTGATTGAACCCTTCGCCTACGGAGTCGTGACCGTGGAGGTAGAGGTCAAAGTCGCGTCATCGGAGGGTTGGCGCTGCCCCTTAATGCGGAAGTAGAAGAGACTCAATACGATGAGGTTGATGGTTCCCATAACTGACGCAAACGCGAATGAGCCAACGTAATTTCCGTTGATGTCAAACAGTAGGCCCGCGATGAATGCGCCCAACCCCATCCCTCCCCATCCGAAGAACGACGTGATACTCATGGCCCTGCCCGCGAATCCTGGAGAGACCATCATGCGCGTACAAACCAGGATGCACGACATCACGCCCGAGTACGCAAAGCCAAAGAGGATAGCGAGCGCATAAAGGGCGGATGTACTTTCCATAAAAGGAAACCAAAAAACAAAGACGGTTTGACCTAAAGACATCAGTACATAGGCAGCTAGGGGTCCGAGAACGTCGCATAACTTTCCGCCTAGAATTCGCCCAATGGTCCCGGAGAACATCAGCACCATCAGAATGCCGGTTGCCGTGGACAGCGATCGTCCGGCATCGGTTAATAACGGAACCAAATGCACGATCGGCACGGACATGCAGTTGCAGCAAAAAAGCACAGCGATCGATAACCAAAGAACGACCTCCGTTTCTTTAAGCGGGAAGACAATTGATTCGGCTTGCGGAAATCGTAACGCTTGGAGCCGTCGTGGTGATTCACGAATAAGGAAGCCAAGCGGTAACGCGATGATTAAGTAGATTGAGGCCATGTACACGTAGGTTTCGCGCCACCCAGAAGACTCGATCATGATGCCCGCGAAATACGGAACGACGCCCTGACCAAATGCGCCACCGGCGGCGGTGAAGCCCAGCGCCAAGCCGGGTTGATGCTTAAACCAATACGCGACGTTGGCAAATAGCGGGGAGCCAACGAGCGCGTTGCCGAAAGCGCCGTACAGAAAATAAAAGGCGTAGAAGTGAACGATGCTGGTTTGTCCGCTAAGCAGGAATAAACTCGCTGCCATGACCAGGGCGGCAACAACGCCAAACCAGCGGGTCCCGAATCGATCAGCGATAAATCCCCACGCGACGCCGAACAGCGCGGACGATAACGCAATGGCCGTGTAGCCAAGCGATGTCTGCGCGCGAGTCCAGCCGAACTCGGCGGCCAATGGCTTCAGGAACACGGAGATCGAGCCGAGCGCGCCGAATGCGAGGGCGCTTAGGATGAAAACGACGCCAACCATTAGCCAACCGTATGTCGGATCGCGATCGCGTCGATTTTCCTGTGAAATTGATGAGAACACGATGCTGGGCGACTCGATGGGACCGGTTGATTCGGTATATGCATCATGTCACATCGGACGGTCGATTCGGCCCTGCCACCGTTAAGTGGGTATAGAGATTTGAGCAAAATAAAACTGATACGCGAAGGTATTGGGCTGATAACAGAGAAAGTTTGGTTCTTTGGACATTGGGCCCAGACTTAACTAACCGAGCTACAATATTGTCCCTATGAGGGTGGCCATGTCGGAAGCCGCTATATGACAAAATTGAGGATGAGCGAACTGGAGACGATGAACGTCTACGGCGAAACCGGCGTTGGCTGGGATGAAAAGTCGCTTCCCAACGAAACGGTGGATGAGGAAGGGTCGTATTTTGTTAACCGGCCTGGATTTGCAGCTGGTGATCCACGATCGCCTAAACGGCGAAGTTACGATGATCCAGGGGTCCTGAAACTGCGTCGATATCTCCGGGAACACACGGGCATTAAGGGCCTCGAGATTTGTTCACCCGACGAAATTGATCGGGCGCGTCGTATATTTTTTCGAGATGGGTTCGTGGTGGTACGAGATCTCTTGGATGCCGCGCAGCTCGAGTGTTTCCGGGAAGGCTGCGCACGAGTGTTAAAAGAGATTCTTAGTGTTCCGGGAAAAGATGGACGGAAGTACATGACCGAGACGAATCGTCTGCCGCACAGATACAGTTATGGTACATCGTCGGCATCTAGACAATTACTGCACGATTCGGTTTGGGCATCGATGATTGATTTGTCCACTACCACGCCTCTTCTAAAAGCAATATTTGGCTCGTCCGATTACCTGGTGGGCGGGGCAGGAGGGGATCTCTGTCTACCGGGCGCTATCGAGTACCAACGGTTGCATTCGGATCTTGCCGATTCCTTGAAACTAAACGATGGACGTCTCGCTCAGGCTCAAGCGTTGGGCATCGAATTGCGAAAAGATGAAGAGACTGGCGAGCTCGATCTTCCAACGCGTCGTCTTATTGCCGAACGCACGCCTCCAGTGGTGACGATTAACTTCTTGATGAGCGATCTCACCTGGGAGAACGGGCCAATTCGGCAAATTCCAGGGACCCATGCATCGCAACAAAGTCCG
>JAKUTI010000115.1 GCA_022448765.1 Pseudomonadales bacterium | reverse complement strand
ACATGGATCGTGGCGACTTGACCGTATACGGCGCTTTGGCGTACACGGGCGATTACTCGACCAAAGAGTTCAACCGACCGTGGGACTGGGTACCGGAACGAAATCGCTTGGATTTGCGCGTGACCTACCGCGCTAATGATGGCAAGTGGCAGAGTTCGCTGTTCATCGATAACGTTCTTGATAAGACCTTCGTTCGAGAGTCGGACATGCATAATCGACACTCGGGTTACGGTGATAACTGGCCAAACAATGTTGTTGCACTCTATCCACGCTACATCGGGGTGGATTTTACGTACAACTTTACTCGGTGAGTTAGCGCTCGGTCGGTCCTAAAAAGGCGCACCTCGGTGCGCCTTTTTCGTATCTCGACCAAGGCATTGCCATTGGAAGAATGGACGACTATGCCGTTGTGGAAATCAAGACTATATTGACCCCTTCGAACTTTCGGAGACCAACAATGAAAACGCGTTGGCAAACCGGCCTTGGCGGGGTCCTCTTAGCGCTGATGGCATCGGGATCGTTGGCCGCAGAGGAAGGAGGGCTTCAAGGGCGTCCGCCATGGATGCAGCCCCAAGTCGTCAAGGCATCGGTCGCGATTAAGATGACGGCGGATCAACAAGCGGTGTTCCGTGAAGCGGTCGGAGGATTTCTTGATGGTCTCACCACCGAGTATGTTTCCATGATGAAGCAGCAGAAAGATGATATCCCTAGGCGGATCAAGCAAGCCCGCAGCCGACACGCGCGGAAAATGGACAGGAAAATGCGTGCCGTCCTCGACGACCGACAATACGATCGTTACCAGACCTACCGAAAACTTTTACTGGCCTCTACAGACGTAATGGTGAATCCGCCCGGTCGACGTGGTCGTCGAGGCTGACTGGCCCGGGAATACGCGAAGGTGCTAAATCCACTGGCTTGGTTTCGGCGCGACGAAGCGAGATGCACGGTTGAGTGATTCGACGGACATCAACGCGCGGGCGCACCAACTCGATCTTGGGGGCGAGTTTGTAATTCCTCCCGGGGACCCTATTTCCCACTTCGGCGCAGGCTTTGCCAAAATTCTTTGTTCGAACGTTTTCATAGCGGGACTTGAGCCGACCTTTGTGGCCGAGCACAACGGCTACTTCACGGCCCCGTACGAAGACCGCTTCCACATCAAAGACATCCAGGTTGACGTTGAATCGCAGAGTGTTCACGTTGCTCTGGACAATGGGGTCACCCGCACCGCGAGGATTTGTGGAAGTCAGGGCGCCGTAGCAATTCCGCTAGAAGCCGATGACGTCGCTTTTACGCCGAGTGTCGTTGAATCGACCCTTCCGCCGGCGGGTACGCAACGCTGGCCTATGGGTGACGCGGTTGAGCCTTATGACGGACCCCTCGACCGCACAGCTGTTGCCAACGCGGTGGGCCTGGCATTTGATGAAGGGAGCATGACGTCCGCCGTGGTCGTCACCCATCGGGGAGCATTGATTGCGGAGCGATACGGCGAAGGTATCGAACCGACAACGCCGCTTGAAAGTTGGTCGATGGGCAAGAGTTTGACGGCAACCTTACTGGGCTTGCTGGTGCACGAAGGCGAATACGCCTTGAATGATCCAGCGCCCATTCCGGAATGGCAATCGAGCGGCGATGATCGCGCGTCCATCCGGATAGCCGACATCCTTCAAATGTCGAGTGGGTTACGGTTTCGAGCGATGATGGATCCCGATTACGACCCGAGGGCCGGATACCCGGACCATTTGTACGTGTACACGGGCGGGATAAACGCGTATCAGTACGCCGCAACCCGGTCTCAACAGTGGCCGGCCGGCCTGGTCGGGCGTTATCGCAATGGTGATCCGCTGCTGGCCAATTACCTGGTGCGATTGGCGGTGGAAGCGCGTGGCGAAAACTACCATGCGTTCCCCCAACATGCGTTGTTTGACCAAATTGGCATCCGCAACGCCGTTCTGGAAACGGATCCCTTTGGAAATTTTCTGCTCAACGGCTACGAGTTCATCAGCGCGCGCGATTGGGCGCGACTGGCTAATTTGTATCTACAAGATGGTGTTGTGGCGGGAAAGCGTTTGTTGCCAGAGGGCTGGTCAGAATTTGTCAGTACACCGGCACCGGGTTGGGTGGCCGATGGTCGACCGATATACGGCGGCTTTTTCTGGTTGAACCGAGGTCCGGCCACCACCCGAATGCCCATACCGGAAGACGCTTATTTTATGGCGGGCGCGGGGGGTCAAAAAACCATCATTGTCCCGTCTCACGATCTGGTGGTGGTGCGGATCGGTCACTTTTCAGGAGCCGCCAAAGCTGAGATTTCGCTTCGCCATATGCTTAAAGCACTGATGGAATCGGTACCCGAACGAAGCGCGACTTAAGCCGCAAATTGTGTCAGGTGGTAATCGGTATTACCGAATTGCGATTCGATGACCAATAAGCGCTTAAAGTAGTGACCGATTGCTAGCTCCTCGGTCATCCCCATACCACCGTGCAGTTGTACGGCATTTTCGCCGATGAAACTGGCGGATTTGCCGACCAAGTGTTTTAACGCGTGGGATGTTCGCACAGCCGTGGGCGCTTCCTGCACCGCTTCCAAGGTGGCGCGGTAGAGGAGCGATTTGCATTGCTCGTATTCCATAAACATATCAACCATACGATGCTGTACGACCTGAAAATCGGACAATGGATGGTCAAACTGCACGCGCTCTTGGGTGTACTCCACCGTGCTCTTGTACAACACCTCCATGCAACCCAGCGCTTCCGCGCACAAGGCAAGAACCGCGTCCTGGGCGGTCCTCGCCAACAAGTCGTAATCGCCGATCATCCGGTCGGTCGGAACACGAACGTTGTCCAACGAGATTTCCGAGGCGCGGCCGCCATCGACTGTGGGGAAGTGGTTTCCGTCGAGATCGTCGGCATCGATGAGGAACAATGCGATACCGGTTTTGTCCTGTTGCCCACCCCCCGTTCTCGCGGAGACGATGATGTGGGTTGCGGTGGCAGCGTTGGGGACCATGGATTTTTTACCGTTGAGGACGTGATGCTCGCCGTCTTCTCGAGCGGTTGTGACGACGTCGTCTAGATCGAACCGTGCTTGTTCTTCGGCGTGGGCAAGCGTCAATTGCACGTCGCCCGTGATAATGCCGGGCAATAAGTCTGTTCGTAGCGCTTGATTTGACGACCTTTTGAGCATGCCGCCGCCGAGAACAATGTTGGCGAAATAAGGCTCGACGACCAAGCCGCGGCCGAATTGCTCCATGACGATCATGGTGTCGATTTGGTTACCACCAAAGCCGCCGTCGGTTTCATCAAACGGCAGCGCTAACCATCCGAGGTCCGCCATCTTCGACCAGTTGTCATCGCTATAGCCTTGCGGGCTGTCAGCTAGTTTTTTGCGGGTGGCGAGATCGTAGTTTTCGTTGACAAAACGTTCGACCGATTGCTGCAGTAGTTGCTGTTCGTCAGAAAAATCGAAGTTCACGACTTTTTTAGCCCCAATACGTTCTTGGCGATAACGTCTTTTTGCACTTCGCTAGCGCCACCATAGATCGTGTTCGCACGTCCCCCGAGATAGCCCTGCATGCCGCTGCGGGCAAACTTATGGCCGACGGGAACACCCCATGCCGCGGAGTAAATGCCTCCGGCCTCGACCGTTAGCTTTTGGATGCGTTGCTGAATCTCGGTGCCTTTAAGTTTCAAGATCGACGACTCGGGACCGGGATCGTCGCCGGAGGCCGCTGCCGCGAGGCTCCGAAGCTCCGTGAATTCAACCGCCAACAAGTCTATTTCGAGTTCCGCCACTTTGCTTTTGAACGCGGGATCGTCCATGAGGGTGCCGTTGCCGCGGGGCACGGACTGGGCCTGACGTTTCAAGGTCTCGAGAGCCACTATGGAGCGAGAAATACCAGCAAGCCCCGTCCGTTCGTGTTGCAGTAGACCTTTGGCATAAGTCCAGCCTTTGCCTTCCTCTCCGATGCGGTTTTCAACAGGGACTTTGACGTCGGTGAGATGCACCATGTTGACGCTATGGGCACCGCCGAGGGTGATAATGGGTTTAACTTCGATTCCGTCTTGTTTCATCGGGATGAGGAGGAACGTAATACCCTCTTGCTTGATCCCGGTATCGTCGGTGCGTGTCAGGCAAAACATCCAGTCCGCCATGTGCGCCATGGTGGTCCATACCTTGGTGCCAGTGACCGTATAGTGGGTACCGTCATCGGATAGAACGGCTTTGGTTTTGAGTGAAGCGAGGTCTGACCCGGCCCCGGGTTCCGAATAGCCCTGGCACCAATTGACCTTGCGTTCGCGGATATCCGGCAGAAACCGGTCAATTTGTTCTTTGGATCCGTAATTCATGAGGATCGGCGCGAGCATGCCGATGCCGAAGGGCATATCCCACGGCAACGACGCCGTCACGGTTTCCTGTTCCCAGATGTAGTGTTGGGTCGGCGACCAGCCGGGCCCACCAAACTCGACAGGCCACTTGGGCACGTCCCAGCCGCCTTTCGCCGCCGCGTTCTTGAAATAATCCAATCGCCATTGCGAGTAATCGGCGCCGGGTTTGGCGGCATTTCCCTTAAGAAAGTCACGGACTTCCTGACGGAACTCGAGATCTTCGCTGGTGAGTTCGATTTCCATCCGGTCTACCTCCGATGCGCTGTTTCAAAAACGAGCTTAGAGAAATAATGCTTTGCGTACTAGGCTTTAAATCGGTAGCCAGCGCGTATGGCTGAGACTTAATCGCTATGCATTAAAGCTTGTAGTTGGGTCAGCATGTCGGGCGGGATGGTGGTGTACTGTTCACGACCCTCGGGGATTTCATCCCAAGGGGCTTTTGACTCGACGTTGATGTGGACGCCGACGTCCTCGTGGGGTTCCTGATCGAGCGTATTGATGGCGACATTGATCAGCCCTGGAACGGGTAATCGAATATACAAGCGGCCGCCGCAGGTGCCACAGAAGCAACGTGCACCGCTCGGATTCTCGGGAAAAGTGAATTCACGAATCTGCGTTTCGCCCGACGTGACCGAAAATTGAGACGCCCGCAAAAAACCGGCGCTGTAAAACGCGGCGCCGCATGCGCGTCGACAACTGCGACAGTGACAATGAACGATATAGTCAATATCGCCTTCGATCTCGTACGTTACCGCTCCGCAGTAGCACTTTCCTGTTGTCATGGCGCTTGCCCCGTTGCATCAGATCTTGGAGAGTAAAGAAATAAGTCAGGCGCACTGTCAACCCCAACGAAGGGAGTCCTTAGATGATTTTAGTGCAGATCTCTGATACTCATGTGGATGTATCGAATTCGCTTGTCTACGGGCGCTTTAACACCAACACCGCGTTGGAAAAGGCCGTCAGCGTGATCAACGCGATGGATCCCCTGCCCGATCTGGTCCTCCATACCGGCGACATAGCTTCCCGCGGTAACGTGGAGCGTTACGAGCGCTTCCGACAAATCGTCGACCCATTGCTGGTGCCGATCGTACTGATCCCGGGAAATCACGACGAGCGCGGCGCGCTGAGGCAGGTTTTTTCTGGAACCACAATGCTGCCATCGAACGACGAATTCTTGCACTACGTGATCGATAGTTTTCCAGTACGTCTGATTTGTTGCGATTCCGTGATTGCTGACGAGACGCCGGGTGAGCTGTGCCCGACCCGACTTAGCTGGTTGAGCGACCGCTTGGATGATGCCGGTGATCAACCGACCATCGTGGCGCTGCATCACCCGCCGTTTTACAGCGGCATGACCGGTACTTCGGCCAAAGGACTGCTTCGTGGTGGGTTGCAGCTCGCTGAACTCCTCACGCAACATCCACAAGTGGTTCGTGTCCTGGCGGGTCACATTCATCGCCCGATCACGACCAATTTCGGTGGCACGATAGCCTTCTCTGGACCGACCACGTGTTACCCATTTGGACTCGATATGGGGGCCGAACGAGTACTCAACATCGTTAACGAACCCCCGGCAATCGCTATCCATCTTTGGCTTGCGGACGCGTCGCCTACGGGCCCCGGATTGGTCTCGCATGTACTCCCGATAGGCGATTGGGATGAGCCGGTACCCCTGCTGCGGGATGGAAAACGCGTCGTTTCCTAGTTTTTTAGTCGCGTTTCATCTTCTCGCTTACCGCCCGTCGCGGCTTTTATGATGATCGTATAGGGAACATGCCATCAATGTCCGTTAGACCTCCCTCAAAACCGGTTGTTTTCGTCGGTATCGCGACGGCACTTTCGTTGTTGGGAGACCAAGTTCTCTATTCGGTTCTGCCGGTCTACTTCGACGAACTGGGTCTCGCGCCCATCGAAGTGGGCCTGATTTTGTCCGTCAATCGATGGATTCGGCTTATAACCAATCATTTTGCCTACCGAATGGCGGAACGATTTCGATCGGATCTATTGTTCGCGGTTGCTCTTTTGTTGGGGTCCCTCACCACGGCCATGTACGTCTTCACCCCGCTATTCACGGTACTTCTTGTCGCCCGATTGCTGTGGGGCTTGGCTTGGTCCTTCATACGACACGTCGGTGTACTCGACGTGATGCAGGGGGTACCAGCTGAAGTCTCGGGACGAACCATGGGCGTATATAACGGAATCTCTCGTTTAGGTTCCGTGACCGGTCTCTTTGGTGGTGCTTTGTTGGTCGATCTCGTGGGGTTCTCGACCGCGGTGCTCGCCATTGCATGTGTCTCCGTGGTGGCGATCCCCGTGGGGATGAAAGCGAAACTGTCTGATCGTCCTTTGCCGCGTGAGCCATTGGAGGCGTCGTCGGGAACGCCGGGTGTTCGTATGTACGCAGTCATTGGATTTTCTTTGGGTGCCGTTGGCCCCGGTCTCGTCACCGCCACCCTGGGTGCTGTTCTTTTGGATCGCTTGGGTGCCACAGCGTTTGCCGTATCGGCAGCAACGCTAACCGGAGCCGTATTGGCGGCGCGTTACGTTCTCGATTCGCTGGCAGCGCCTTGGTTGGGTGGACTGTCGGACCGATACGGTGTCCGGACCATCGTTGTCGTATTTATGTCGCTGGGTGGCGTGGCGCTACTGTTCGCAGCGAGTGTTTACAACGTCTACGTGGTGTCGGTCTTGATCATTGTGTTTTTTGCGACGGGCACCGCGTTGCAGGCGGGGGTTACGGGTGCAGTCAGCCAGCTTGGGGCGGGCCCGTTTCGCCACTACATCACGACGATGGACTTTGGAGCGGCTGTAGGGCCGTTGCTCGGATGGTGGTTGCTCGACACCCTCGGGTTTGATGCTGCAGCAATTGCTCTGGGCGGTGGTATCTACCTGGTGCTCGCTCTCTTGGTGATGAGTATGCGTTCGAGATTGTCGCTCTAGGACAGAAGCAAAAGCATGCGGGCGGTACCTGGCCATGCGGTCATGCTATGTTGACGGGTTGTAGCTACGCGAAGAGAAGGGCATGGAGCTGGATAACAAGGTTGCCATCGTCACTGGTGCGGGGCGGGGGATAGGTAAAGCCATCGCCGTCAGCTTCGCGGCGGCTGGCGCGAAAGTGGTATGTACTGCCCGAAGCAAAGACGAAATCAACGCGGTGGCGCAACAGATTGACGGTCTTGCAGTTCCGTGTGACATGGTAGACGAACAACAGATACGCGAACTCATTGACGTTACGGTCAACGAACTAGGCCCGATCGATATCCTCGTCAACAATGCGGGTGCTGTTGCGCGATTGCCAGTGCACGAGTTACCCACAGAGGAGTGGGATAACGTGCTCAATGTCAATTTAAGGGGTGTGTTTCTTTGCACAAAATACGCGTTACCCAGCATGCTTGAGCAGGGCAGTGGTTGCATCATCAATATCTCGTCAGGTGCGGGCGTTGTGGGGCCAGCCAATCGATCGGCGTACGCGGCGTCAAAGCATGGCGTCATGGGATTTACTAAGACCCTGGTCGCTGAGTACCTAATGCAAGGGATACGATCGCATGTCATTTTGCCCGA
>JAKUTI010000114.1 GCA_022448765.1 Pseudomonadales bacterium | reverse complement strand
GGCTAGCTCTCGGTACCTTGGTCGCGATCGGCTTTGCCGTCGGCGCGGTACTTTCCGGTATCGCCGGCTACATCGGTATGAACGTTTCCGTGCGTGCCAATGTTCGTACCACACAAGCCGCCATGACGGGACTAAAACCTGCGCTCGCCATCGCGTTCAAATCGGGTGCCATCACTGGCATGCTGGTGGTGGGTCTCGGTCTCATCGGGGTCGCCGGGTATTACGCCATCCTCAAGGGGATGGGGATGGAAGGCCGCCACCTGATTGAGCCATTGGTCGCGCTTTCCTTCGGCGCTTCGTTAATCTCGATCTTTGCACGCCTCGGCGGCGGCATCTTCACCAAAGGAGCCGACGTCGGTGCCGACCTGGTCGGCAAAGTTGAGGCCGGGATTCCAGAAGATGATCCCCGCAACGCTGCTGTGATTGCCGACAACGTCGGTGATAATGTTGGTGATTGTGCCGGTATGGCCGCCGATCTCTTTGAAACCTATGCAGTCACGATCGTGGCTACCATGCTGCTGGCAACCATTAAATTCTCGGGGGCTGATCAGCTAAGTGCGATTGAGATGCCCATGCTTATCGGCGGCGTCTGCATTATTGCGTCGGTCATTGGGGCGTTTTGCGTTCGACTCGGAAAATCCGAAAGTATTATGGGCGCACTCTACAAAGGGTTTATCGCGACCGCCGTCCTTTCTGGCGTGTTGATTTACTTCGTAACCGACCATATGTTTCCAGGCGATGAAGGTCGCCAGTTCTTTTATTGCGCGCTGGTAGGATTAGTCGTCACCGGACTCATTGTCTGGGTGACCGAATACTACACATCGACCGAGTACCGTCCCGTTAAATCGGTGGCCGCGGCATCGGAAACCGGGCACGGCACCAACGTTATTCAAGGGCTCGCGATTTCGATGGAAGCAACCGCTATCCCCGCGATCATCGTCGCAGTCGGCATCGTCGCCGCGTTCCAATTTGCCGGTATTTACGGAATTGCAATCGCAGCAACGACGATGCTCGCGCTCGCCGGCATGGTGGTAGCACTCGATGCGTACGGTCCCGTCACGGATAACGCCGGTGGTATAGCCGAAATGAGTGACCTAGACGAAGACGTTCGAAAAACGACCGACGCGCTTGACGCGGTCGGCAACACGACCAAGGCCGTTACCAAGGGTTACGCCATTGGCTCAGCTGGCCTCGCGGCACTCGTTTTGTTCAATGCATATACCTACGACCTCGCGCACTTCTTCCCCGACCTTGAAATCGGTTTTGAATTATCCGATCCCTTCGTCGTTATAGGTCTTCTTATTGGAGGCATGCTGCCGTATCTCTTCGGCGCGCTCGGGATGCAGGCGGTGGGCAGAGCAGGCGGGGCAGTGGTGGAGGAAGTACGCCGCCAGTTTCGAGAAATGCCAGGCATTATGGACGGCACAACAAGACCCGATTACAGCAAAGCCGTTGACTTACTGACACGATCGGCGATCCGCGAAATGATCGTCCCGTCGATGCTGCCGGTACTCGCGCCCATCGTCGTGTACTTTGTACTCAATTTAGTCTTTGACCAAGCGAGCGCGTTGAGCGCCGTCGGGGCGATGCTTCTTGGAACCATTGTTACCGGACTATTTGTCGCGATCTCGATGACGGCGGGTGGTGGAGCCTGGGATAACGCCAAAAAGTACATCGAAGACGGTAACCACGGAGGCAAGGGCTCGGAAGCCCACAAGGCCGCGGTAACCGGCGACACCGTCGGCGATCCCTACAAAGACACGGCGGGCCCCGCAGTCAATCCGATGATTAAAATCATCAATATTGTTGCGATCCTGTTGTTAGCTGCAATAGGCGCTTAACCGACGCGACTCGACGGCCTTCAACGACATGAAGGCTTATCCGATGGCTCGTGGCACTTACGCGTCTACCGAGAATGCGGGAAGTTTTTTCGCGATAAGTTCCGCTTTCAGACGCGTGTACTGCGGTAGCCCTTGCTTATACCTCGGGTAATCCTCGCCACGGATAAGCGGCGCTAAATAGCGCCGCGCGCGCGCGGTAATTCCAAATCCGTCTTGCGAAATGTACGACTTCGGCATCTTGCGCTCGACGTTGGCGACACGCTGCAGCGGGGCTTCACCCACAGTCCACCGATAGGGCGTATCCGACGTCCGACGAATGGTGATCATGATCCCGTCTTTTCCCCGAATCGCCCTTTCAACCGCCGCTTTACCCACGGCGTATGCCTGATCGACATCGGTTTTTGATGCGATGTGACGTGCGGCGCGCTGCAGGTAATCGGCGACCGCCCAGTGATATTTGTAGCCGTGTTTATCGTTAATCATCGCGGCAAGCGTCGGCGCTACGCCGCCCAACTGAGCGTGCCCGAAAGCATCACGGTTACCTGAGTCTGCCAAAAAACGACCGTTGGCGTATTGCGCGCCTTCCGACACCACGATGACACAAAATCCAAACTCACTGACGGTGTTCTTCACCTTTCTTAGAAACCTGACCTTCGAGAACGGCACTTCGGGAAACACAATCACGTGCGGCGCATCGCCCCGGCGCTCAGCAGCGAGGCCACTTGCCGCCGCAATCCATCCTGCATGCCGACCCATGACCTCCATGATGAAGACCTTGGTGGACGACTCAGCCATTGACGCCACATCCATTGCGGCTTCGCGCACAGAAACCGCAACGTACTTCGCAACACTGCCAAAACCAGGGCAGGTGTCGGTAAATGGCAAGTCGTTATCGACAGTTTTAGGGATGCCCACGCAACGAATTGGATAGCCCAATCGCTTCCCAAGTTGAGAAACTTTATGCGCGGTGTCTTGGGAGTCCCCACCGCCGTTGTAAAAAAAATACCCAATGTCGTGGGCACGGAATACCTCGATCAATCGGTGATATTCACGTTCGTTTTCTTCGAGCGATTTAAGTTTGTACCGGCACGAACCAAAAGCCCCACTTGGGGTCGACCGGAGCCCCGCGATTGCGCGCGCGCTTTCTCTGCCTGTGTCTATCAATTCTTCCGTAAGCGCGCCAAGAATCCCGTTATTCGCCGCGAAGACGTGCCCAATCGCGTCTTTGTGTTTACGTGCCGTTTCGATAACACCGCAAGCACTGGCATTGATCACAGCGGTAACCCCACCCGACTGCGCGTACAACGCATTTCCTCGCGACATCAAGACTTCCCCAAAGGGTGCAAAACGGGATTCTCAGCGATCCGAACTATTTATGCGACAATTTCTGCATGCTCGCCGTTGTTCAGTTATTTTGGAACATCGCCCTCTTTAGGGATGGCCCAGAAAATGCACCGTCACACCCCTACTTCATTGTTTTGTTGGTGGCATTGCAAACGGTCCTCGCCACGATCACCCAGCTGCTCGCGCCAGGGGCTTTGTCAGACAGTTCCGCTCTAAACGAAATACAACTCTTACCCACCTACGGTGCACTTGCCGTCACCGCCCTCATGACGTGGGCCGCTCTCCGAATGGGCGGACTCCAACGACGGTTTTATCAAACGTTCGCGTCCCTGACCGGCGTCGACCTACTTCTTGGTACGTTAATGCTGATCGCTCTACAACTCACCGGGACTGCACTGGTCGCACTCCCGTTTCTTATATGGAGTCTCGCTGCGGCGGGATTCATTCTTCACCGAGCCATGGGCGTTGACATGATGCGCGCCGTTGGCATCGCCCTCTTAATCGCGATCGCGAGTTATGTCGTAAGCGTGACGCTAGCAACATGAGCCAAAGCATCTACTTTCTCGGTATTGGTGGCACCCTCATGGGTAGCTTGGCGTTACTCGCGAAGGAATCTGGGTATGACGTGGCTGGGTCAGACGACCCCATTTATCCGCCGATGAGTGGACAGCTCGCGAGTGCTGGAATAACGGTCCATCAAGCCTTCGCCCCATCAGACCTTGATCGAACGCCCAATAAAATCGTCATCGGTAATGCCAAACTCCCGCGCGGCGATCCCGCTGTGGAATTCGTGCTTAACCAAAATCTGGACTACACCTCGGGTGCCGCATGGCTCGGTGAAACCATTCTTAGAGATCGATGGGTAATTGCGATCGCGGGAACTCACGGAAAAACCACGACAACGAGCATGGTCGCGTGGATTCTAGATTACGCCGGTCTGAACCCCGGTTTTCTAATCGGCGGTGTGCCAAAGAACTTCGGCATGTCGGCACGCCTCGGGAAGAGTCCTTTTTTTGTGGTTGAAGCTGATGAATACGACACGTCTTATTTCGATCGACGCTCTAAGTTCGTCCACTACCGCCCTAAGACGTTGGTTATCAATAACTTAGAATACGATCACGCCGATATTTTCGACGATCTCGCCGCCATCCAAACTCAGTTCCACCACCTCATCCGCACCGTCCCCAGCGATGGATTGATCATCGCCCCAGAGCAGTCATCGTCCGTCGACGAGGTGTTGAGGCAAGGCTGCTGGACTCCCGTCTCTCGATTTGTGGCGCTGCAAGAAAACCGATTACAGCGGATCGACTCAGACAACGGCGATTTATGGCACGCGTCCACCATGAAACCGGATGGAAGTCGTTTTACCGTCGCCTTAAACAATACCGACCTCGGTTCCGTCGAGTGGTCGTTACTCGGCGCTCACAATGTCAATAACGCTTTGACGGCAATCGCCGCGTCTCGCCACGCCGGTGTTTCGGCCAGCGTGGCTATCGAAGCCCTATGTCGATTTGAAGGCGTCAAACGGCGAATGGAGCTCTTTGCAGAGAAAGATGGACTGAAGTGTTACGACGATTTTGCTCACCATCCCTCCGCGATTCGTACGACGCTTCAAGGCCTTCGGAACCACGTAGGCAACGAACACATCTTGGCGATCGTCGAACCGCGAACACACACGATGTCACTCGGTACCCTGCGTGATGATCTCTGCCATTGCACCGCTCCAGCAGACGAAGTCGTCTGGTTTCGCAGCGAAAACACGCAGTGGGACCTAACTGAGTTGGTAAACGGCAGCCTAACGGCGGCGTCCGTCGAACATGATCTCGATCGACTCGTCGATAGAATCGGCACGCGAGTTGGAGATACCTGTCATGTCGTGATTATGAGTAACGGCGGTTTTGGCGGCATCTACGATAAAATCAGCGAACGATTATCTGCATGATCGTAGATCCAACCCAAAAAATAGGAACGTTGTTTGTTGGCGTTGCCCAGTGACAGCTTTCCCCTAGGAATCGCACTAGATGGAATTGTCAATTGCCAATGCCGCAAAGATCCTGGAATTTTCCATCGATCGTGGATGGCTTCAAGGCGATTTGAGGCTGGCCGAAGTCGCGGGGGAAGGGAACATGAACCGTACCCTGCGGATCGTCACCGACGCGGATTCCATCGTTCTGAAGCAGTCCGTTCCCTTCGTCGCGAAATACCCGGATATTCCCGCGCCTATCGATCGGGATCACGTCGAAGCCGCTTTTTATCACGCTCTCGAGGGGTTACCGCTCACGACCAAAATGCCAAAATTTCTCGGGCACGCGCCCGAACATCATCTATTGGCTCTCGAGGATCTCGGGCCGGCGTCGGATTGCACTGACGCATACAGCACTATGGCGATCGATCCCGATATCCCACAACTCCTTTCATGGCTTCATGACTTACACCAGTTACAAGTCGAGTCGAGCCTGTTCACTAATCGGGACATGCGAACACTCAATCATGCCCATATCTTTGAAATCCCGTTCGAAGATCACGGTTCTAACCGTGTTGCCCAACGCGCGAAAGACCTTGGAGCTATTTATTTGAGCGACGGGGTAACGTTACTTCATGGCGATTACTATCCAGGTAGTTGGCTGCGCACGACCCAGGGCATACGCGTGATCGACCCTGAATTCGCATTTGCCGGAGCGGCGGAATTTGATCTCGGTGTATTCGCTGCCCACTTGGCGTTCGCGGGAAAGGACGATGCTGCGATTCGAAACGCCCTCGGCCACTATCAATCAACCCAACCCTTCGACTTACGTCTTGCCTTGGGTTTTGCTGGCATCGAAGTATTACGGAGGCTCTGGGGCGTGGCGAAATTACCCCTGCCCGAAAACCGACCTGATCAAGTCACCACGTGGATCGAGTGGGCAACGGCAATGGTTCTGGACACATGAACCTGATTATTGACACGGACGTGGCGCTGGGTGTCGTGCACGAAGACCGCCCCCGGGATGTCGACGATGCGTTCGCAATTATCGGAGCAATCAATGACGACGCCTTCAACCTTCTCGGCATCACCACCGTTTACGGTAACGCGCCCTTGGTCCGGGTCGATCAAGCAGCGCAAGAATTACTTCAGGTAAAGGGCATACCGATACCAGTCGCGTCAGGCGCTGCATCTGCAACGAATTTGGGAACCAACGATGCGGTCGAATTCATGGCATCGCAGCTAGCTACCCATCGTCTCCATATTGCTGCCATCGGGCCACTGACCAATATTGGACTTCTCATTAGACGCTACCCGGAACGGCTCGAAAATATCGAGTCGGTCGTCATCGTGGCGGGCCGTTCACGAGGCCGGTCTTTCTTTATTGGCGATACAGGGCCCGTCAATGACTTCAACCTCGAGAACGATGCACGGGCCGCCGATGACCTACTTCGAAGCCGTGTGAGTGTAACGCTCGCAGGATTTGAATTAACGAGTCAGGTGACGCTGACGGCACAAGATCTACATCCGCTCATGCAGCAAGGTGCCATCGGCTTACACTGCTACCAACGTTCTCAAGATTGGCTCAACTTTTGGCTCGATCGTTTCCCAGAAGACGACGGTCTTCATCCATGGGACTCGGCTGCCATCGCCTGGCTCAGCCATCCGGAGTGGTTTATCGCGGAACAAAGGGGCTGGCGCTTTCGCCAAGAAGGAGACGTCCCACAACTCGAGACAGACTCGCTATTCGATGGCGAGCGGATCGCGTTTTTGACAGGATTTGCCCGCAATGGCGCAGCCGCTTTTCTTCAACACATTGTGTCCAATATTCGATAGGCGCTAGTAGAGAAACCCAACCAGAGGATGATTCAGAACCAGTCAGAGGCCGGTTCCATGAGGCTCGCCGAACCACTGCGAATGGAAGCGTCAAGGGCATAGTACCGAGGTAGCAGTTTGGCGAAGTAATAATCAGCGATGTAACGTTTATCCGGACTATCGGAGACGCCCGCCATGCGGGCCCATAACCACGCATAAAGGACATGACCCGTCATGTCGAGATAGTCGACCGAGGCCGCTCCCGGAAGATTACTGTCCGCCGGCGCGTTATCGCACAACCATCGCGTGACTTCCTGCCACGCGTTTAATGCCTCATCCAAAGAAGCAGCGTACCGTTCCGGTACTTGCGTTTGGCGGATATCGTCGATCAATTCAATCACCGTCGCGCCGCCATCTTTTAGGACTTTACGTCCGACTAAATCTAGCGCTTGGATTCCATTAGCCCCCTCGTAGATTTGAGCGATACGAACGTCTCGGACAAGTTGCTCGACACCCCATTCACGAATATACCCGTGACCCCCAAATACCTGTTGCCCCAGCAGCGTGCACTCCAAACCTCGATCCGTCATAAACGCCTTAGCAACAGGGGTCAGCAGGTCGACAAATCTGGCGGCCTTTGCCTGAACTATTCCAACTGAAGCATATTTCGCTCGGTCTAGCTGCAACCCCACATACGCAGAAAACGCTCGCCCAGCTTCGTTGTATGCGCGTTGCGTCAACAACATTCGACGCACGTCTGGATGCCCAACGATGGCATCAGCGGCCGTGCGTTCAGTGGTCGAGCCGTCTGGTATCCGTCCTTGAACACGTTCCTTGGCGTAGGACGATGCCGCTTGATACGCTCGCTCGGCTAATCCGAGCCCTTGAATACCAACCGACAACCGCTCGTAATTCATCATGGTAAACATGCACGCAAGTCCCTGATTGGGCTCTCCGACCAGGTACCCGGTTGCGTCCGTGTAA
>JAKUTI010000113.1 GCA_022448765.1 Pseudomonadales bacterium | reverse complement strand
GGAGCAACCCTAGTTCATGACTCCGGGTGAAGGAGAAACTAGCGCTCACACGGTCTTTTCTGGTAAAAACGCCCGCGCGTCTCGGTAGGGATTCCAAAACTCGCAGTGAGCGAAACCCTTCGTTTAACTAAAGCTATCTATGAGGCTGTTTGCCGCGTTGTCGCCGACGGAAATGTTTCTCTGCGTCCAGGCGATATCGTGGGGTATTTTCGCGACCAAGATAGACCGCTTGGTTCTTGGGAAGTTCGAGGCCAATTTTCCCGTCTAGAAAATCTCGGCTTGTTAAAGATCGACGCGACCACGGGCATATGGGAACTTGTCGAGGGTGCCGATTTTGACGAGGCTACGGCACAAGTAAATGGCAGCAAAAATTCGTCTTGAACGAGAAAAAAGTGTCCGACGAAGATCCTGATTTCGAATCCGCCCTGGCTGAGCTAGAAACTCTCGTGGCGAACATGGAAACCGGTGAATTTACGCTGGAGCAGTCTCTCGTCGCGTTTGAACGCGGTGTTGAACTCACCCGGCAATGCCGTGACGCCCTGGAACAAGCGGAACTCCGCGTTCGTGCGCTCATGCCAGACGGTACTGAAGTACCGATCGATGACGTCGATACGGACTCGGAAGGGTGATCACGGACCTCAGCGTCGACCTCATCGCAATCGAAGATTTTCTTCAACAAGCCCTACCCCACCAGCCTTCACTCGCGCCTCACCTGCTTGACGCAATGCGCTACGTTATCGACGGCCAAGGTAAACGAATCCGCCCAGCATTAGTGGTCGCAACAGCAACCAGCCTCGGAGCAGATCGCGACATTGCGCTCGCACCAGCCGGGGCCATCGAGTTTTTGCACTCGTATTCCCTGGTCCATGACGATCTCCCGGCCATGGATGACGATGCCCTCCGGCGTGGTCGTCCGACCTGTCACCTAGCCTTCGACGAAGCAACCGCCATTCTTGTGGGTGACGCTTTACAAGCGCTCGCATTTGAAGTCGTCGCGTCCGCCCCAAAACTGAACGATGCGTCACGATTGCAGATGACGTCCTTGTTAGCTGACGCGGCAGGTTGGCGAAATATGGTCGGCGGCCAGGCTTTGGATATCAAAGCAACGGGAAACAACAATTTGGATATCCAAACGTTAAGTCACCTCCATGAGGCAAAGACGGGCGCTTTATTTCGAACATCCGTTCAATTCGGCTGCATCACGGCGGGTCATCGCGACGACGACACTTTTGGCTCGCTTAGCCGTTTCGGCGACCGTGTCGGACTCGCCTACCAAATCACCGACGACATCCTCGACGTTATTGGTAAAACTGACGTCCTGGGAAAGTCAGCGGGTGCAGATAGCCGACAAGAAAAGACCACATACCCGGCACTCATTGGACTCGATGAGTCGCGGCATACCGTCGTCGATCTCCATCAAGAGTCGATGGAGATCTTGAGCCACCTGAACCTCAACGAGTCTCCATTGGCTTCGTTGGTGAAAAATATTGTCGATCGTTCGCATTGATCGGCGCAACGCACATTTTGATTGCCGAGCGCTCCGCTCTAATTAGCCAACGACACGAATCAAAGCATGAATCAGGATGCAGGTTCCTATACCTGCAATGACGTCGTCGAGAAGTATTCCCAGCGACCCAGGGACCGACCTGTCTGCCCAAGACACAGGCCATGGTTTGACGATGTCGAGAAAACGAAATACCAGAAAAGCCAGGCAGACAGCCCAAAGCGATTTCGGTACCCATAACAACGCGACCCATTGACCCACGATTTCGTCAATGACAATGGCTGGTTCATCCTTCACGTTGTGCGCGCGGCACGTTTGATCAATGACGAACCACGCGAAGCCAATGGCGAGAGCAATCACAAGAATTGATAGTGCGGGGTGCAACTCGCTGAACACGACCCACCATAGACCGACACCGAGAACAGAGCCCCAGGTACCCGGCATGACGGGCATAAAGCCCACACCGAAGCCCGAACAAATTAATACCCGGGGATCCTTCAGCAATTTAGCGGTGAAGCCCTTAGAAATGGCGATATCCCTTTAGCAACTCGGCAGAATCAACTTCACCGCGGACGGTCACGACGTCGCTGGCTGTAACTTTTCCTATCCGGGAGACGTCGGTACCAACCCCAGTGGCCAGCCGCAAAATCCTCTCGTAACTCTTCGACGGCGCCGTAAAAAGGAGTTCGTAATCATCGCTCCCCGAAATCGCAAACCCTGGGTCCAAAGATTCCCAGACGGGCACCTGGTCTAGTTCGATCTCCGCTCCAACACCGCTTAAACGAGTAACGTGACCGAGATCGGCGACCAAGCCGTCACTGATATCGATCGCCGCGGAGGCTACGTCCCGTAGCGCAACCCCCATTTGCAGCCGCGGCTCCGGCATAAAGTACCGATAAGCGACGGCGTCAAACCTCTGTGCCCACAATTCGTGTATTCCCAGCGTGGGAATGTTCAAGCCTTCTTTCACCGCGGAGGACGCGGCCCCTACGCTCCCCGTAACGTAAATGTCATCGCCAACCTGCGCCGTCGAACGTAGTAAACACTGTCGTTCTGGAACAACACCAATCGCGGTGACCGCCACCGAGAGAGCTCCCCGCGCAATATTTCCCCCAACAATCTTGGCGCCATATTTCGACGCACAAAAAGCAATACCTTTCGCAAAACCTCGAATCCACTCGTGCTCAACGTGATCCAGCGTTAAAGCTACGGTCAAGAAACGCGGTTCGGCACCCATCGCCGCGAGGTCGGAGAGATTAACCGCTATAGCTCGATAACCAATCAGATCGCTTCTCGACTCTGACGGGAAATGCCTCCCTTCAATTAGAACGTCGGTGGTTACGACGAGTTGCTCGTCCGAATCAATCGACAGTACCGCGGCATCATCACCTGGACCCACGACGATGCCTTCTCCCAGGGTCGTGTCGCCCAATAGCGCCACAATTTCCTCGATCAGTTCGAATTCGTCCATCAGTCCGAGCCCCTTACGTCGCGTGCCACAGCATCCAGCACACCGTTAACGAACTTGAAACTCTGCTCTGCCCCAAAAACCTTGGCCAACTCGACCCATTCGTTTATCACGACTCGAAATGGAACGTCGGCACATTCCAAGAGTTCAAACGTACCTGCTCTAAGCACGCCCCGCTCGACGTATCCAAGCTTGTCGTTTGAACGATCCAAGAAAGGCTGGTACGCCCCATCAAGCTTGGTGCTGGTCTGGAGGATCTGATGCAGACACTCATCAAAAAAAGTTGTGTCTGCCTGATCGAGCGCCCCACTTTGACGGAACTGACTGCACATCGCCGCTGCGTCGGCTCCCGCGAGCTGTGCTTGATACAACGCTTGCAGAAGGGCTCGACGAGCACGTCTACGCGCACGCGGATCCACATTGGGCGACGTCACGGCGTATAGATGATGCGAATGTCGGGGCCCAGAGTCTCTACAGATTTAACGGTGGCAGACACCGTCTCACCCATAGTGTTGAAACCAAGTGCCGCTAGGGGTTTCGCTGTTTCGCCCATGAGGCGTGGTGCCACATAGACGATCATTTCGTCCCAAAGTCCTTGTTTTAAGAAACTACCGTTTAACGTCGCACCAGCTTCGACAAGTACTTCGTTGCAACCAAGTTCCGACAAGGCGTCTAGAAGCATCGGCAAATCGACATTCGGACCATCTTGCAGTTCCCACATCTCTGCGCGATCAATGGGTTCAACCCCTTTCGAGCAGGCGATCACAACCCGACCCTTCTCCCCGAAAAGTGCGGCTTTTGGAGGTGTTCGTCCCCGCGTATCAACAACGACGCGGATAGGCTCCGCATTGCCAAAGCGTTGATCACGTACGTTAAGCATAGGGTCGTCCGCGATAACGGTGCCGACCCCGGTGATAATGGCGGCACTGCGAGCCCGCCAATACTGCACGTCAGCGCGCGCTGCCTCACCGGTTATCCAGCGACTCTGCCCGTCAGCCATCGCTGTTCTTCCATCCATCGAAATCGCCGTTTTGATCCGAACAAACGGTCGTTTGTGTTCAGCACGCTTGCCCGGGCCGGGATTTAGCGCTTGCGCTTCTTTGGACAAATCTTCTTCCGTCACTTCGATGCCCGCTTCCAACAGCGCTCGTACACCTCCGCCGGCAACACGGGGATGAGGATCTCTTCCAGCAATCACCGTCCGAGCAATCCCCGCATCGATAAGCGCCGCTGTGCATGCTGAGGTTCGCCCTTCCCAACAACACGGTTCAAGCGAAATATAAGCCGTACTATCTCTTGGGTCTTCGGTGGCGTCATTTAACGCATTGATTTCGGCATGCGGGCCACCATCTTCCCGGTGCCACCCTCGACCAACGACCCGGCCATTCTTTACCAAAAGGCAGCCGACTCTGGGGTTGTTCATAGTGACCGAAAAGAGACCCTTTTCGGCTAACGCGATGGCCGAGCGGAGGTATAACCGATCCACCGCCGAGTCCCTCATTCAAGTTCCAGTTTGAGCTTACTTATCTCGTCCTGAAACTCGCTTACATCCTGGAAATCCCTATACACCGACGCAAACCGAACGTAGGCAACGACGTCTACCCTTTTGAGCTCTTTCATTACCGTTTCGCCAACCAAGCGAGACGGCACTTCGCGCTCACCCGTCGACCGCAATTCGTGAAGGATCCGACTGATACTCGTCTCAACCTCCTCGGTGTCCACCGGACGTTTTTCCAGAGCACGTAAAAGACCCGCCCGCAATTTAGCCTCGTCGAACGGCTCGCGAGCACCATCACTTTTGATCACGCGAGGCATCACGAGCTCCGCGGTTTCAAATGTGGTAAATCGCTCCCTGCAAGTCAGGCATTCGCGGCGGCGGCGGACCTGGTCACCTTCTGCCACCAAACGCGAGTCGATGACCTTCGTATCTTGATCACTACAGAATGGACAATGCATGAGAAATCATTAGCTCCCGTAAACGGGGAATCCCTTGCAGAGCTCGATAACTCGTCGTTGGACGGTTCCGATCATGTTGTCGTTATCTATGTCATCAAGGATGTCGCACATCCAACCCGTCAACGTTCGACATTCCTGCTCTCCAAACCCACGCCGGGTAACTGCTGGAGAGCCGATCCGAAGACCGCTAGTAACAAAGGGCGATCGAGGATCGTTGGGAACTGCATTTTTATTGACCGTGATGTTGGCTCGTCCGAGAGCGGCATCCGCCGCCTTTCCAGTAATGCCGTTATCCACTAGATCAAGCAAAAATAGGTGGTTATCGGTCCCGTTCGATACAACCTTATACCCTCGTTCCTGGAACGAACCAGCCATCACCCGAGCGTTGTCCAAAACACGTTGCTGATATGACCGAAATTCCTCCGTCATCGCCTCTTTGAAACAGACCGCCTTGGCCGCAATGACATGCATGAGTGGTCCACCCTGAGAGCCGGGAAAGAGAGCCGAATTGAGTTTCTTTTCTATGTCGGTATTGGCGCGAGCCAGGATTATGCCGCCCCTTGGTCCCCCAAGCGTTTTGTGGGTGGTGGACGTCGTCACATCGGCTATCGACACGGGATTGGGACAAAGGTCGGCAGCTACCAATCCGGCCACGTGGGCCATATCGACCACAAGATAAGCGCCAACTGAATCGGCTATCTCACGAAATCGCGCCCAATTCATCGTTCTGCTGTACGCGGAAAAGCCTGCCATTAGGAGTTTGGGACGATGTTGTGCCGCCAATTGTTCTACGCTTGCGTAATCGACTTCTCCCGTTTCAGCATCAAGGCCATATTGTATGGCGTTGTACAACTTCCCCGAAAAATTTACCGAAGCACCATGCGTGAGGTGTCCTCCATCGGCAAGGCTCATGCCTAGAACGGTGTCGCCAGGTTCCAATAACGCGAGATATACCGCCGCGTTGGCCTGTGAACCCGAGTGGGGTTGAACATTGGCGTAATCGGCCCCAAACAACATCTTCACTCTTTCGATCGCGATCTCTTCGACTCGATCAACATTCTCGCAACCGCCGTAATAGCGTTTCCGGGGGTAGCCTTCCGCGTACTTGTTCGTCAATACACTGCCCTGCGCCTCCAAGATTCTGGGGCTCGCATAATTTTCTGAGGCAATGAGTTCGACGTGCTCTTCCTGACGCACAGTTTCACGCTGAATCGCTAACCAGATTTCTTCGTCAAACCCCTCGATGGTTGCGCCGCTATCGAACATTCCATTCCGCTCAAATCTCCTGACAGCGCGCATCTTACACCAGGCCCCGTGCCCAAAACCGGGTCAATCGCAGATGCCACTTGCTTCGCCCAGATCATCCCTCAAAATGTCCACTTCTCAGCTAAAGCCCGAGTTTTGCGTGTCGCAGTACGTCTTTACCATGCAAGCAGTTTCCAAAACCGTCCCCCCAGGTCGACAAATTCTCGACAACATCTCACTGTCTTTCTTTCCCGGCGCAAAGATCGGGGTACTGGGATTGAATGGCTCCGGGAAATCGTCACTGCTGCGTATCATGGCCGGCGTGGACCGCGACTTTGATGGCGACGCAAGCCCGCAAAAGAACCTAAAAGTTGGCTTCTTGCCCCAAGAACCCTCACTCGATCCCACCACCGATGTACGTGGAAACATTGAGCTCGGGCTCAAAGACACGATCCGCTTGCTTGAGGAATTTGAAACCGTATCCAATCGTTTTGCTGAAGCTGTCGACGATGACGAAATAAACCGCCTTATCGAAAGACAAGGCGAGTTGACCGATCAAATTGAGGCTTTGGATGGCTGGGGGCTAGAGCGATCCCTTGAGGTCGCCGCGGATGCGCTTCGATTGCCCCCATGGGACGCTCAAATAGAGTCACTTTCAGGCGGAGAGCGGCGTCGCGTCGCGTTATGCGCTTTGCTTATAGCGAAACCTAGCATGCTGCTACTCGACGAGCCAACCAACCACTTGGACGCTGAAAGCGTCGCATGGCTCGAGAGGTTTCTTCAGGACTACTCGGGGACGGTCGTCGCCGTAACCCACGATCGTTATTTTCTCGACAACGTCGCGGGCTGGATACTCGAACTCGATAGGGGCAAAGGCATTCCTTTCGAGGGAAACTATACGGCCTGGCTTGAAGCAAAAGAACAGCGTCTCGAAATCGAGGCACGTTCGGAACAATCTCGACAACGAGCTGTCAAAGCAGAGCTTGATTGGGTGCGAACAAATCCCCGGGGGCGACATTCCAAAAGCAAGGCGCGCCTGCAGCGCTTCGATGAACTTATGTCGGTCGAGGTGCAGAAGCGTAATGAAACAGCTGAGTTGTACATCCCGCCGGGGCCTCGACTCGGGGACCAAGTACTCTCAATATCTTCGTTGTCCAAGAGTTATGGCGACCATCTGTTAATCGACAAGCTCACGCTTGAAATCGTACCGGGGGCCATCGTCGGCATTATCGGTGGGAACGGGACCGGCAAAACAACTCTTTTCAAACTGTTGACGGGTGAAGCCAAACCCGACGATGGAGAATTCGCGTTCGGTTCCAGCGTCGAACTCGCCTACGTCGATCAATCCCGCGATTCGCTCTCAAGCAACAGGACCGTTTGGGAAGAAATTGCAGCAGAACAGGACACAATCCGCGTTGGTAACTACGAAATTAATTCTCGGGCTTACGTGGGTCGGTTTAACTTTCGCGGTCCCGATCAGCAGAAGCGCGTTGGTCAGCTTTCTGGGGGAGAGCGAAATCGCGTCCATCTCGCCAAAGTGCTTCGCTGCGGGGGAAACGTCCTTCTTCTAGACGAACCGACCAACGATCTCGATGTCGAAACACTGCGAGCGTTGGAGCAGGCTCTGGCAAACTTTCCAGGTAGCGTTTTAGTCATTTCGCACGATCGTTGGTTTCTCGACCGCATCGCAACCCATATTCTAGCGTTTGAAGGGAATAGCGCGATTACGTTTTTTGACGGAAATTACTCCCAGTACGAAAAGGACCTTCAGGATAGACGCACAGAGCTTGGTGCCGACGTTGGACCTACTAGGACCACATACAAGCCCCTCTCGCGCTGATTGGCCCCACGAAATGTAAATTAAACGGCCCTCACCGAATCATGGTTGAGATGGCTTCAAGCGCATCGGATAGCGAGGC
>JAKUTI010000112.1 GCA_022448765.1 Pseudomonadales bacterium | reverse complement strand
CGAAGACTGACTCCCCCCCCTCGCCCACACCGGCCTTCCGCACTGGGAATGTGGATCTGGCGCCTGAAGCATTGAACCGGAGGCTGGAAGACATCACGAACCCGCAGCCATCCAGGCGGCTATAGATCAATTTCTCACGAGTTTTGTAGAAGGCTTCAAAGGGATTTCACCGAGCGAGTTTGAACAACACCGGCAAGGCTTGCTGTCTCAGTTGCTGCGTTCGGATCAACAACTGACGGAGCGAAGTGATTATTACTGGAGGGAACTTGATCGACAAGCGTATCGGTTTGATACAAGAAGTCGCCTCGTCGATGGTATTCGGGCGGTGACCCCAGCGGCTTTGGCGAAAATGTTACGCGTGATGCGCGGAGACGATGGGGCCCGGGAAATTCGAGTGAATGCATATGGAAGCGGGCACTCACGGCCAACCACGGTGGCGCGTGAGATTAAAGATGCGGTTTCTTTTCACCAGGATTTGTCGTGGTATGAAGTCAAGTTTCAGTAAATTGTCATAGCGAGAACCGATCAGTGTCCTACACAACCGATGAACTCGTACGCGGAGCCGAGACGGTTGGTAATGCACTGGCAGCTGTGGGCGCATCGGTGGTCACGGTCGAATCCTGTACTGGTGGATGGGTCGGCCAATGTCTAACCGGAGTGGATGGGGCGTCCGCCTGGTACGAACGAGGGTTTGTCGCCTATTCCAATCGCTCGAAAATTGAACTGCTGGGGGTCGATCCTGTGTTAATCGACCAGCACGGTGCCGTCAGTAATGCCGTCGTTTTGGCCATGGTTAATGGTGGCCTTGAGCGGAGTCATGCAGATTACGGTATCGCCATCAGCGGCATTTCTGGGCCCGGTGGTGGATACCCGGATAAGCCAGTTGGCACGGTCTATTTTTGTTGGAAGGCACGCAACGGAGACTCTATCTGTGAGCGAGTGGTCTTCAGCGGTGACCGCCAAGGGGTTCGCCGACAGACGGTCGTCCACGCGCTGAAAGGTCTGTTGCGGGCGATCGAACGAAGCGCCTGATTTGTGCGATTTAACACAGTGATTTGGTGCTTTAATTTGTATGCCGACCTCGTAGGATGTGAAATAATCACCTCTACTGCTGCCACACTTGATGGGGGCTCAAACGGACTTATCCCGGCGCCGACTTTGATCTGATAGCGGCCGTTTTGTCGGGGTCAGGTCAGTTCGGCAATACGCGGAATCACGGAGAGACGTTTCTCATGGAAGAAAAGAAGCAAAAAGCACTAGAGGCTGCTCTGGGGCAGATAGAACGGCAATTTGGTAAAGGATCGGTCATGCGCCTCGGCGATAGTGATGTGTCTCATGACGTTCAAGCGGTATCCAGTGGGTCATTGGGTTTGGATATTGCCTTGGGTATTGGTGGATTCCCTCGAGGTCGGGTCATTGAAGTTTACGGGCCCGAGTCCTCTGGTAAAACCACCCTCGCTTTGTCCGTGGTTGCCGAAGCACAGGCGCTCGGCGGCACGGCGGCTTTTATTGATGCGGAACATGCGTTGGACCCAAGTTACGCCGGTAGACTGGGGGTCAGTATCGACGACCTCCTTGTGTCCCAACCGGACACGGGTGAGCAGGCGCTAGAAATCGCCGATATGTTGGTACGTTCGGCTGCGGTCGATGTCATCGTGGTCGATTCAGTGGCTGCCCTGACGCCCAAGGCGGAGATTGAGGGTGAGATGGGTGACTCCCACATGGGACTGCAGGCACGCTTGATGTCTCAGGCATTGCGCAAACTTACCGCCAATATCAAGCGCTCGAATACGATGGTTGTTTTCATCAACCAGATTCGAATGAAAATCGGTGTCATGTTCGGCAACCCAGAGACAACGACCGGAGGCAACGCGCTGAAGTTCTATGCGTCTGTGCGGCTGGATATTCGCCGCATCGGCGCGGTCAAGAAGGGCGATGAGGTGTTGGGCAACCAGACGCGTGTCAAGGTAGTGAAAAACAAGGTAGCGCCGCCCTTCAGACAATGTGAGTTTGACATTCTATATAACCAGGGGATCTCAAAAGAGGGCGAGTTGATCGATCTTGGAGTTGAAAACGGCATCGTAGAGAAATCGGGTGCCTGGTACTCCTACGGTAGCGATCGTATTGGGCAGGGACGTGACAACGTCCGTGAATTTCTCAAAAAGAATCCAGATATTGCTGACACTATAGAAAATGCGGTCCGTGAGGGAGTGGGTCTGGCAGCAAGAGCCCCGACCGCGGTGGCCGCAGGGAGCGCCGGTACGGTAGCTGAAGAGGTGGTCGGAGAAGTCGAAGCCCTCGAGGCTGGCTGATTCCTTGATCGCGTGAACGACGATGACAGCGCTGGTCGGGCCCGTCACTCGGCGTTGCGCTTGTTAGCACGGCGTGAGCACAGTCAGTATGAGTTAAGACGAAAGCTTAAGGCGCGAGGCTATGGCGAGGGCTTAGTGGATGAGCTACTGACAGAATTGGTCACCGAGCGTTTGTTGTCGGATACTCGTTATGCCGAAGCGATGGTCACGCATCGCGCGAGTCGGGGTTACGGTCCACTTCGAATTTGCATGGAGTTACGCGATCGGGGTGTGGCTGAACGTATCGTTGACAAGGCATTGCAGGAGGCTGAAATTGACTGGGACGAGCGTCTGCGCCATACCTATGACCGAAAATATGGGGAGATGGCCGTCGAGAGCTTCAAGACCTGGGCCTCACGGGCCCAGTTTCTGAAAAACAGAGGGTTCAGTGTCGATGCGATTCGCCGCGTGATCGGAGATCATGGCGCGCCAACACCGAATGCTCGGCGGGCAACCAAAGCATGAAAACCAACGACATCCGCCAACGATTCCTCACCTATTTCGAGGAAAAAGGACACACTGTTATCTCTAGTAGCGCGTTGGTGCCGCATAACGATCCCACGTTGCTTTTCACCAACGCGGGGATGGTGCAATTCAAGGATGTTTTTCTAGGCAATGAGCATCGACCTTACCAACGTGCGGTGACTTCTCAGCGCTGCGTCAGGGCAGGTGGAAAACACAACGACCTGGAAAACGTAGGCTACACCGCGCGACATCATACCTTCTTCGAGATGTTGGGCAATTTCAGTTTTGGCGATTATTTCAAGCGCGATGCGATCGAATATGCGTGGGAGTTACTCACAGAGGTATTCGGGTTACCACCGGAAAAGCTCTGGGTCACGGTTTATGAAAACGATGACGATGCGGCGGGTATCTGGCTCAACGACATCGGTGTACCGGAAGCACGTTTCCGGCGGATTGGGGCGAAAGATAATTTTTGGGCAATGGGTGACACGGGGCCGTGTGGTCCTTGTAGTGAAATATTCTATGACCATGGCCCAGATGTTTTTGGTGGTCCGCCGGGTAGCAAAGATGAAGACGGAGACCGATTTGTTGAGATATGGAATCTCGTGTTCATGCAGTTCAATCGTTCGGCTAACGGAGTCGATACACCGCTGCCTAAGCCGTCTGTTGATACGGGCATGGGGCTTGAACGGATTGCCGCGGTTCTGCAAGGTGTCCACAGCAACTACGAGATTGATCTTTTCGAGGCCTTACTCGAATCGGTAGCGCACTTGTTAAGTATCGAAGACCACCATCATCACTCACTGCAGGTCATTGCAGACCATATTCGTTCCACTGCATTTCTAATCTCAGATGGGGTGATGCCCTCGAACGAGGGTCGAGGCTATGTGCTGCGGCGGATTATTCGACGGGCCATTCGTCACGGTTATCAGTTGGGTCATCGGGATCCCTTCTTGCACCGCCTGATCTCGCCACTCATTGTACAGATGGGAGATGCGTCAACTGAATTGGTTGCCGCCCAAACGATGGTTGAGCGGACGCTGGCGCAGGAAGAGGAGCGGTTTGCAGAGACGTTGGAACAGGGGCTGCGCATACTTGACCAGGAAATTGCTACTTTGACTGGCACAGTCATTCCCGGTGAGGTGGTGTTTCGTTTGTACGATACCTTTGGTTTCCCAGTTGATTTGACCGCGGATGTTGCGCGCGAGCATTCGTTGACAATAGACGAGGTAGGCTTCGAGTCGGCGATGAATGCGCAGCGTGAACGAGCCCGGGCGGCCAGTCGGTTTCAGATGGGTGAGGTTACGTCGGTGCATGTCGCCGATACCATCTTCCTGGGGTATACCTCGATCGCAGGCACAGGAGAGGTGATTTCTATTGTGCATGATCAGGCTGAAGTGGACGTGCTAGAGACTGGTGCCCGCGGAATCATCGTTCTCAATCAAACTCCTTTCTATGCAGAAAGTGGTGGCCAGGTCGGCGATCGGGGTGAACTGCGAGTGGGTGATGCGGTGTTCGAAGTTACGGATACCCGTTATGTCAGTGGCAGGGTCGTGGCGCATATCGGACAGGTTGCCAGCGGCACCGTATCGATTGGCGATAATGCCTCTGCGCAGGTTGACTCCAACGCCCGGGCTGGTACGGCGAACAATCATTCGGCAACACATCTATTGCATGCCGCGTTACGGGAAGTGCTGGGAGATCATGTTCAGCAAAGGGGGTCGCTGGTTGATCCTAATCACCTTCGTTTTGACTTTGGGCATCTTCAGGCGGTATCAGAAAAAGAGCTGGATTGTGTCGAGGATTTGGTCAACCAACAGGTTAGAGCGAATCACAAAGTAGTGACCGAACTGATGTCGATTGACAAAGCGCGGGCGCGTGGGGCGGTCGCGCTATTTGGTGAGAAATATGATGATGAGGTTCGCGTTGTCGAGATGGGGGGCTTTTCGATGGAGCTTTGTGGCGGGACGCACGTGGGCCGAACGGGTGACATTGGTCAAGTGCGCCTAGTCGCCGAATCAGGTATTGCGTCGGGTGTTCGGCGTATCGAAGCGTTAACCGGGGAGGCAGCGCGGCGTCACATAGCCGGCAACGAGGCTGTTTTGCGCCGTTTGGGTGTTCAGTTTCGTAGTGGCACAGACGATCTTGAAGCCAAAGCGGGTCAGCTGCAGACTCGAGTGAAGGAACTCGAGCGCCGGGTCGAACAACTGCAGGCCCGGACTGCGGGGGGAAGTGATCGCACGGTGGTGGATATCGATGGGGTGCGAGTGATCATTGCACGTAATGATGACTTGGAGTCTCGTTCGATGCGGGTCGCACTGGACCACTTGCGAAACGAAGTGGGCACGGGCGCGGTCGTCATTGGTGGGGTTCGAGAGGGCAAAGTGACCTTGCTCGCAGGGGTCACAGCAGATCTGGTGGGCCGCCTACATGCTGGCGAACTGATTCGCTATCTGGCTCCCATGGTGGGAGGCAAGGGGGGTGGCAAGGCTGATATGGCCCAAGGTGGAGGCCCGGATGCCGCCGGTCTGGACGATGCCCTGGCGGCCGTCTCCGACTGGGTTAAAGGACGGTAGTGTCGGGGAGCTTTACCTGAGGGGTTAAAGCCGCTTTAATTCGCGCCCCGAAAGGCGGTATTACCTACTATTCCTGTTATGGCGCTCATTGTAGAAAAATTCGGCGGCACCTCGGTTGGCGACGTTGACCGAATCAACGCGGTCGCAGATCAGATAGCACACACGAAGACGTCTGGCGTACAGCTGGTAGTGGTGCTTTCAGCGATGGCCGGAGAAACCAATCGGTTATTGGATCTCGGCGCACGAGTCTCGCCCGCATCGGAGCACCGTGAGATTGATGTGCTGATTTCGACGGGTGAACAGGTCACGATTGCTTTACTGGCGTTGGCTCTGGAAGCGCGCGGGGTGCGGGCGCGTTCGTACACGGGGGATCAGGTGCGGATTGTGACTGACAATGTTCATGGTAAGGCACGTATTCTGGACATTGAGACCCACCGTATTGAAGCGGATCTGGCTGAAGACCGAGTCGTCATCGTCGCGGGATTTCAGGGACAAGATCTCGAGGGCAATATAACGACGCTAGGCCGGGGTGGGTCTGACACGACTGCGGTAGCGCTCGCGGCAGCGCTGAATGCGGGTGAGTGTCGCATTTTCACTGATGTCGACGGAGTCTATACCGCTGATCCCAGGGTAGTACCCAATGCTCGGCGCTTGAGTCAGATCACGACGGAGGAAATGCTGGAGTTAGCCAGCGTTGGTGCCAAGGTGTTGCAAACGCGGGCGGTGGAGTTTGCCGGTAAATACGGGGTTACGATAAGGGTTTTGTCTTCGTTCGAAGAAGGCCCTGGCACTCTGATTAGTCAGGAGATAGATGAAATGGAACAACCGCTGATTTCTGGTATCGCTTATAACGGCGATGAAGCGAAACTGACCATCACCGGAGTTCCGGATGAGCCGGGGGTGGCATCGCGAATATTTGGCCCGTTATCAGACGCGCATATCAATGTAGATATGATTATTCAGAATGTCACCGGGGATGACACTACGGATCTCACGTTCACTGTGCACCGAAACGAATTTGCCAAGGCCAAGGAGATACTCGATGCGACCGCACAGGTGCTCGGAGCGAGTGAAGTCATTGGCGACCAGACTTTGGCGAAAGTCTCAGTAGTCGGTGTCGGGATGCGCTCGCACGCGGGCATTGCAGCAAGAATGTTTAAGACCTTGGCAGACGAAGGTATTAACATTCAGTTGATATCGACTTCTGAGATCAAGATTTCGGTGGGGATTGCTGATCGGTATCTAGAGTTGGCTGTTCGGTCCTTGCATAGAGTGTTCGGGCTGGATGAATCACCAGAGCATGAGATGCTTGGGCCCGCCGTTGATTAGTGGTTTTGTGTCATTGGATAAAGCCGGGCGAGTGCAATCCGCTGTTGTAGAATTAAGTTTCTAGGTGTTGGAGAGGTGGCCGAGCGGCTGAAGGCGCTCCCCTGCTAAGGGAGTATGGGTTGACGCCCATCGAGGGTTCGAATCCCTCCCTCTCCGCCAGATATTTTATTGGTTTCCCCAAGGATTAGATATCGTTAGGTTTGGGCGGGGGCGATTATTTGGCGGCTTAGAGTGCGGGGTTATTCCGATAACGGCAAAGTGCTCGTTTGGGGGTCTCGCTTAGTTTGATCTGTCGTTGCGCTCGCGTATTGAACGCAGGATAGTGGTTAAAGCGAGAGACGTGGTCAAACAACGATATGACCTTTTTTCTGCGATAGGTAACTCAAACATCGGGACCGTTATACTGCGGATCTTCTTTGTTTATCGTTTTGTACAGGGTTTTGGTCGGTAGCGATCATCGAGATCGCCGGTGCATGACCACGATACGAGTCCATTGCTAAGCGTTGGTTCCAGGGTCAATCCATCTGCTCGAATGACCAGCATAGCCGGCGCAGACCTTCGCACGAAGGAGGCGAACATTGGTGGAGAGGCGGCGACGGTGGCGCTCCTCGCAGTCGCGCCGGGACCAGAACCCATAGAAGTGATCACAGTCCCTCCAGAACCAAGATCTTCGTAGGTAATATTCAAACGGGTCTTGGTACTTCCACCGCCGGTACTGGAGATGATAAAGCCCCTCCCCGATGCTGTGGTCGATGAGGGCCACTCCGAACTCTCCTGGTATTCAATGCTAGCTTGCTTGGCCAGGTCCATGGCTACTGAGTAACCGAGCATCACCTCAGTTCTGATAACGTAATCCCGGTAGCTTGGAATAGCAATGGTGGTCAGCACGCCAATAATCGCCACAACGATCATTAACTCAATTAATGTAAATCCCGTGCAGTGTTGTGCTTCGCTTGATGCTTTCATGAGCTGAACTCTATTCGGTTGCGTCCAGCTTCTTTTGCACGGTAGAGCGCTTCGTCCGCACGCCCCAGGGCGGAGTCCAACGCTTCGCCTGCTTTGAGGCGCGCAACGCCAATGCTGGTGGTTAGAGCGATCGGCAGATCATTATGCACCAACGAGGTATTGGCGATAGCGATACGTATCGTTTCGAGTGTTTCGCTGCTGCTGGCTCCGGCTTGCAGTGGCGAATCGGCGCCTGTTGTGTCGAGTCCAAACAAGCCGAATTCTTCGCCCCCAAGTCGCCCAAATAACCAATTGTCATCAATGTGATTTTCGATAACGTTGACTATGTGTTTGAGAGCTTCATCTCCAACCAGGTGTCCGTGGGTATCGTTAATCCGTTTAAAGAAATCAATATCTAGAATGGCGACGAGTGCGC
>JAKUTI010000111.1 GCA_022448765.1 Pseudomonadales bacterium | reverse complement strand
ATAGTATCTACCGCGATGATTCGACTCGCGCCGGCGATTTCAGCGCCGTTAATGCAGGAGAGCCCGACTCCGCCACAACCGACCACGGCGACCGTCGATCCTGGCTCAACTGCTGCTGTGTGAATGACGGCTCCAACGCCCGTCGTGACACCGCAACCAATTAATGCTGCGCGGTCAAGAGGCATATCTTCGCGGATTTTGGCAACGGCATGCTCGTGAACCAACATGTATTCCGCAAACGAAGATAGATTCAGGAACTGAGCAATCGGCGTCCCTTCCTGTGCCAACCGGGGGGATTCGTCACCTTTGCGTTGCAGTTCCGGCTCCTGACACAGTGACATTTGGCCTGTCAGACAATATTCGCAGTGACCGCAGAATGCCGATAAGCAGGTAATCACGTGATCACCTTTCTTGACGTAGTTGACGTCTGAGCCGACTGCCTCGACCACACCGGCTGATTCGTGGCCCAAAATAACCGGCAGTGGGTACGGGTAGGAACCGTTTTGAAAGTGTAAGTCCGAGTGACAGACACCTGCGGCTACAGTGCGCACCAAGACTTCGCGCGGACCCGGGTCCGCCGTTTGCACATCCTCGATTGCCAGAGGTTGATTTACTTCTCTTAGAACGGCCGCCTTCATCGCTTGATTCCCTATTGCCATGTACCCATATGGCCGAGTTTGCCAAAGGGTTTGGGCGAATACTACTGCGTGAACTATGCTTGCGTGGGTGTACTCAGAAGTGCGATGGTTTGCCCGTGTTCCTTCCGCTCCGATAGAAACATTTGAGACATAACATCCACGTGTTGTTGATCTGGGCCGTCTTGGGTTTGGGGCAGCTGGGTGCGCACGCGTACGAAGGTCCAATACATCAACAACTGACCTTTATCGCCGTCCGGCACTTCAACAATTGCGTCGACCAGGATGAAGCCAGGTTCTCGGCCCTCCAGACACGGTATATGGTAAAGGCCAACGTGGAGCAAGCCGATGGTGGATTTTGGCGCGGACTCTTTCGTTGGAACTTCTACAACCGTGACGATGAAAAGCCGCGTAGTTTGTTGTGGATTGTTGAAACCCGTTTGCATCGGGTTTTCGAGCAGCTTGTGGAGAATCTTGACCGGTCGGGAAGTCTTGCCGAGCGATATTCCAACTTAGGGCGGGTTGTTAACCATTTACAGGATATGACTTCGCCGGCCCATGTGGTCCCAGTATTTATGTCGCGTTGGTGGCGTTTGAATGTCGGTGATCGTTTCGACGAATTCCCCGTTGACGAGGCCGAGCTCAACCGGCAGTTGGGCTTGGACTGTATCCAGGTCAAAGGGATTATCCAGGACACTGCGGATGCTGGTTACGATGACCTGTTGCGCCTGACTGCGGGAACGACGTTCAATGCAGTGAAGGAGAACATCGGGGGATTACCCTTCACTTGGGAAGTTTTCTGGAAACCCGACGAGAAGCCTGGGTCTTTTGGAGAATACGGACCGGCAGGCAACAACTTTGGTCGTGAGACAGAGTTCAAGTGCACGAGCGCAAGACGACCACGCTGCGTGTTGTTGAATGATGACCCGCTCTACCTAGACTTTGCTCGCGCGCGTCATCTCAATGCCGTGCAAACAACCATCGCCGCACTTGCACGCGTGCGGCGTCCGAATACCAGCAGCTGACGGCTCGAAAGCCAACCAGGGCCTTTAATCGCCCGGGATCGCAGTCGCTGGCAGTCGTCGGGATTACACCATTTAAGCGCTGACCCCATTTCGCAACACTCGTCCACCGGCGGCTCCCGTATGTTCATCGTTCTCGAGAATGAGTTGGCCGTTACAAACGGTGGCCTGATAGCCCACTGCCTTTTGGATCAAGCGCGGCGCTCCTCCCGGAAAATCATGCACCAGTTGCGGCTGTCGTTCGGCGACTCGATTGACGTCAATGACGTTGACGTCCGCTCTTTTCCCCATGGCAAGGGTTCCTCTGTCGTCAAGGCCTATCACTCTTGCCTGGGCGCTCGTCAGTTTGCGAACGGCCTCAGCTAGACTGAATGTACCTTGATCACGATGCCAATGGCTGAGCAAGAACGAAGTCCAACCCGAGTCCATGATTTGACTGACGTGAGCACCGGCATCGCCGATCCCGGGTAAGACCCAGTCGGCGTGCAGGAATTTATTGACCTTCTCTAGATCGTGGTTGAAAAAACGGATGTGGAATAACGTTTCGCCGTTGTTTTCGAGCATGTACCGCAACCAGGTCTCGACGGGGTGTTCGCCCGCTGCTTTGGCAATACTTGCAAGACTCTCATCGGCGCTTTTCGTGTACGTGGGCTGGTCAGCGTCGCCAAGCCAGTAATAGTTTTTCGTTGCTTCGAGCAGGTAGGGCATAGCCTTGGCCTCATCAACGAGTTTTGTCCGCGTCGCTTCATCTCGTATCGCAGTCAGTCGTGCGTCGAAATCTAGTTTTCGGATTTCAGCCCAAGCTGGCGTGGGGAAAAGACCGTCGGTCGTTAGCCCTGATAGAAAGCCGCCGCTTCTGGGCAACGTTAGTCCGCTAACGTCAAGATTTTCTGCGCGCATGGCGTCGATGGCCCCATCGTAAGCGGACCCCTCAGGGTCGTTCCCATCTGCAAAAGGAGCGCTGAAGAGGAGCTTGGTTCTAGCATTTCTACCTTGCTCGGCTATCAACTCCATTTCCTCGCCGAGTTTTGCGTAATTAAGTACGAATTGCAGAATTCCGTTATGCCGTCCCACGGCACGAGCGATGGCCGATAACTCGTTGGTCTTAGCAAACGTACCGGGTATCGATCGACCGTCTGGAAGGACATGCCCTGGCAGGCGATTCGAAGAAAACCCAATTGCCCCTTCCTTCACAGAGTTGCCAACGAGGTCAGCTATTTGCTGAATTTCGTCGTCGGTTGGGTCCTCTTCAATAGCTCGTTCACCCATCACGTAAAATCGTGAGGCGCAGTGGCCCACCAAACCGGCAACGTTAATCGCGGGGTTTAGTTTTTCGATCGAGTCGAGATATTCACCATAGGACTCCCAGTCCCAAGCCAGTCCGTTGAGGATGGCATCTCTTGGAATATCTTCGACGGTCTCCATCATACTGGCAAGAAATTCGCGGTCATTGGGTTTGCACGGGGCAAACGTAACTCCGCAGTTGCCGAAGAGAGCGGTGGTGACGCCATGCCAGGACACAGGCGTTAACAGTGGATCCCAGCCGGCCTGAGCGTCGAAGTGGGTATGTAAATCCACGAACCCGGGTGTGACCGCATTACCCTCAGCTTTGATTTCCTTATGCCCGGTTCCTTCGACCTTGCCAATAGCAGCGAGGCTATCGCCATCGATTGCGACATCCCCTACATAGGGCTCGCTACCGGTACCGTCCACAATTAAACCGTCGCGGATGACTATGTCGTGTGCCATTTTGTCGTCCCCTGAATGCTCGTGTTTGTCCTATCATGCGATAGATACGCTACAAGTTTCTATCACAATATATGCTGACCGTTCGAGTGCGACGCGTGGTCGCCATGGGAGCAGACCGAATCGTGCTTGATGGAAGTAGTCGAAAACGGCTGATGAAGAGGAAGAATCTGCCAGGACCGTGCTGACTTTTTTAGGCAAACAGAATGGTTTTGTTACGGCGCCGCAACGAGGGAGTCCTGAGGTGACGTTATTACGCAGGTAGTAGGCAGTTTGGAATACCGCGACCGGGCCTTCTCATGCAACTTGGGCTAACCCCATGGCGACTTTCAGGCAGCGTTGATGCTCAAGAGCTGACGCGGCAAGCGTCACTGGCGGAGGGATGGGGCTACGAGTCGTTTTGGTTGCCGGAGAACCATTTCACCGGCGATGCTGCGATACCCGAACCGTTGATGTTACTCGCTGCGGTCGCTGCAGGGACGAGAACCATACGTCTCGCTACGACGTCGTATTTACTCCCAGTTCGCCATCCATTGCAGGCCGCTGAGCAGGTAGCCGTACTCGATAAACTTTCTGGGGGGCGCGTCGTTCTTGGCGTTGGTCGAGGGTACGCAACAGCGATGTTTTCGGCGTTTAGCGTTTCCCGAAAAGCTAAACGTGAAATTTTTCGCGATTGCCTAGACGTCATGATGCGTGCTTGGCAGGGTGAACCCGTGGCATTGGACGAGACCAGTGAGCCGGTTCTACTATCGCCGCTGCCGGTGCAAAAACCCCATCCGCCTATTTGGGTCGCGGCGTTTGGTCCGAAGGCGTTGCGGCAAGCTGGAACTCTTGGGTTTCCCTACCTGGCCTCGCCGATGGAGCCAATTGGTCGGTTACGCGAAAATTACGAAACGCATCGTCTCGCGTGCATCGAAGCCGGTGTCCGAATCCCAGAAGAAGTTCCGATCATGAGAACCGTATTTGTCTCGGAAAATTCACGACTAGTGGCCGCGATCCGAGACCGTCTTGAAGACGAAGCACGGAAGCTTTCCGGGTCGGGTATCCGAAAGGGTATGTCAATGGAGGTCGACGATTGGGCCATCGTCGGAGGGCCCTCGGTAGTTCGCGACCGGCTAGCCTATTACCGTTCTGAACTGGGAATGACCCATGTGATCGTTACCCGTCTACGGATTGGTCAAATTGAAAGCGCGGACCTTGAACGTTCGGTTGCGCTGACCGCTGAATTGTTGGACTAACCATTACTCCAGGTGGGTGGGGACAGTGTTGTGTTCGTCGCTCTCGCCAACTTCCTGATTGTTTGCTAACCCTAAGTACGGTTGTAACCAGCCCACGAGAAGATAGATCGGACCAGTATCGACGAGTGCCACGACCACTTTGAAGACGTAGCCCGAAGCGATGAAAGTCAGAAGCTGAGGCCAAATAGGCTCGTTAGTGTCCACCGGTAGCGCGTTGGCGTAAAAGTGAGTAATGAGAATCACCGCGGTAGTGTCGACGATCTGGCTTACTAGAGTCGAACCGTTATTACGTAGCCACAGGTGCCGTCCGTTGGTAAGGCGTTTCCAGAAATGGAACATTTGAACGTCACAGAATTGAGCCGCAAGGTAAGCGAACATTCACGCGGTGACGGCCCCGAACGCGAGCGTTCGCATCTCGAAGAACACGGGCGATCGACCGGCAGCATCGAGAGCCGGGCTTCCAGTGTTCGGGTCGATGGGTTCGAATCCTGGGAGTTCCCCGCCGATCCATAGCAGGAACATTATCCAAGCATTCAAAACCAGCCCCATCAGAACTACCTCGTTAGCGCGCTTTCTTCCGTACAGTTCACTAATGAGGTCTGTGCAGATGAACGTGACGGGGTAGGGGAGCACGCCTACCGCGACTGCCATCGGGATATTGAAGCCAAACGCGGAAAAGGAGAGGTCAAGAAAGCGGCTTATACCCAAGATATTTAGTAACGACAACGTGCCGAGGAAGACACCGCTGAGGATGAGAAACACGCGTTGACGTCTTTGAGCGTAGTTGGGCATCACGACTAGATCCTAAGTTTCGATTTGGCCCAGATTAGCGTGCAGGACGCTGCCGTTGATCACCGGATTGGACGTTGCCCAGAAGAGCGTTTCCGCGATTTCTGTTGGTTCGATTAGGCGACCAAACGCGGACATATTACTGACCGCCTCGATGGCGTCTGAAGGCACGTGTTCGCGGAGCATCTCGGTATCGGTGAATCCCGGGCAAACGCAAGCAGTGTGTATCCCGGTCCCTGCTAAATCCTGACAAAGTGAGCGCATCATCCCGATCATGCCGTGTTTGGTTGTCACGTAGCTATAACTGCCCGGGACCGCTTTTTCTGACAAGGGCGACCCTACGAAAAGAACGCTGGAGCCCTGCTTCATGAAGGGAATTACGAACCGATTTAGCGTGTTTGGCGCAACGATATTGATCTCTAAGACGTCACGGAATTCGTCGCTTGGGGTGTCGGTGGCGATATCGTTCGAGAGTCGTGATGCGTTATGAATAACCGAGATGCTATCGGCTTGAGACAGTAACGGTTCGAGCGCGGGACGGACCGTTTCAAGGAAATCGGGTTGTGCGAGATCACACCGAAGATGCTCTACACCTTCGAGTGGGCATGGACGTCGTGAGAGACAGACTACGTTGTAATCGTCTTTTAAAAAGCGGGATGCCGTGCTGAGTCCGATCCCCGCGCTGCCTCCAGTAATGAGCAAAACCCTGGTCAACGAGCCCACCTTGATGATGCCCATTGGCCTGGTCCTGAAGCTACGCGGATGTTAAGGGTATCAATGGGTAATGCGCTAAATATCGTGTCGCTGACGATTCCAGATAAGAACCAATGGGCCAGTTCTTCCACCGTGATGTTGCGCAGTGGCAATGTCGAAACGTCTCGCGGTAGGAATGGGATACGCTCGTTGTTGAAGGTGGCAACCACGTAATCTTCCTCTTGAGCTATCGTTAGATAGGGAGATTGCTCTGGCAGGAGCACCCTCTCGTCGAGCTCGTCGCATAGCGTCTTGAGTCGACTCTTGATTTCGTTGTAGTCAAAGCACAGGCCGTCGTCGCCGATGTTGCCTTCTAGTATGGCCTCCACTTGGAAATTATGGCCGTGAAGATTTTCTCGCTCCGTCGCAGAAAAGATCGTGAAATGCGCGGCCGAAAAGTGAAGATATTCTTTTTGAATTTCTATGATTGCGCGATCGGATTTCGCGTGAGATGCGGCATTTTTTTCGGGTTGCTGCATCGCGGCATCGTAACATAAGGGCCGTGATTGGCCGTGTCGATCCGTGTTTTTGTCGATGCGTGGGTGGTAAGACTTGCTAATAAGAATGAGCCGACCTAGGTTGCTATGTAGACGATGTAGGGAGAGATCATGGCGGCCCTGAGTGGAATGCGGATTCTTGATATGACTCAGTGGGAGGCGGGGACGGCATGTACGCAGTCGCTCGCGTGGTTAGGTGCTAGTGTCGTCAAGATCGAGCAGCCGGACGTTGGCGACCCAGGTAGGGGACTGCGCACAACCGAGGGCGAGGATTCGGAGTATTTTGTTAATTGGAACAGCAATAAGCGTAGCGTGACACTTGATCTAAGTTCAAAAAAAGGTCGGGAATTATTATTGCTTATGGTGCCGCGTTACGACGTGTTTGTGGAGAACTATGGTCCCGGGGTCGTCGAAAAACTGGACATTGGCTACGAGGTCATGAAAGCGGTCCATCCGGATATCATTTACGTGAGGATTAAGGGGTTTGGTACTACGGGTCCATACTCCGAATACAAGTGTATGGACATGGTGGCGCAGGCAGCAGCGGGTGCGTTCTCGATTACGGGTGAACCTGACGGCCCTCCAATGCGACCGGGACCCACGATGGGGGATGCTGGAACCGGGGTACAGGCCGCGCTAGCGATCTCGGCCGCGTATGCGCAAAAATTAAGAACCGGGGAAGGCCAGCTCATTGAATTGTCGATGCAGGAGGCCATGACGTACTACCTACGCACAGCTGTATCAAGGACAAGGTTCGGTCAGGTTGCTACGCCGCGCACTGGCAATGGTGATAATCCCTTCGTCTCCTTGTATCCGTGTGCACCAGGTGGCCCCAACGATTACGTCTTTGTGATGGCCGTCAACCCGAGGATGTGGAATGCGGTTTGTCGGGCGTTGGGCCAGCCGGAGTTACTTTCGGATCCACGTTTCAGTACTGCGCATGCCCGTCATGAAAACCGCCAGCTGCTATTTAACGAAATCGAGTCTTGGACGCGGTTACACACGAAAAAGCAATGCATGTCTGCACTAGCTGACGAGGGCGTTTGTGCGAGTCAAGTGTATGAAACGAAAGAACTATTTACCGATCCCCATTTATTGGCGCGAGATTTTGTGCACGAGGTTGAGCATGCGGTTCACGGGAACGTTCGGTTACTCGGTTGGCCGGCTCGAATGTCGAAGAGCCACGTGGATATCGAAGCCGCTCCACTTCTTGGTGA
>JAKUTI010000110.1 GCA_022448765.1 Pseudomonadales bacterium | reverse complement strand
CATAGGCCGGCATGCTTACGGCATCCCGGGCATAACAGAAGCACAATCCGAAAAGCTCCTCGCCGAGTTACTCGACTTAGCCGCCCAGTCGCCCAGAGTTACCGAACATCGCTGGCAACCTGGCGACCTGGCGATATGGGACAACCGTCGAGTGCTGCATCGCGTCGCGCCTTACGATTACTCTCAGCCCAGAGTGATGCGTCATACCAGAGTCGCTGGAAATCCCGCATCCGAATTGGCTGGCACGCTGCCGGACATTCGTGCAACCACCTACCAACCCGGCCAGATAACACTCGAATAGAGCCAACCGAAACATACATCACGCTAACTAGGACAATCCATGAGCGAAGAAAACGACACCGCCCCTCACAAAAACGCCCATGCTCGTATTGAGAAACTCGCGGGTGGTATCGCCATCGTGACCGGAGGCGCGTCCGGTATCGGCTACGCACTGGTCGAGGCGGCAATAGCGCGAGGTATGCACGGCGTCATTGCAGACATCGAAACCAAAGCGATAGACCTAGCAGAAAAAAACCTCAGCGCCGCAGCAAAAGCAGCGGGCGTCAAATTACTCGGCTGCCCTGTAGATGTTTCATCTGAAGAGAGCGTCACGGCACTCGAGGAAATAGTAGCCAACGAGTTTCCTAACACACCCATCTCCATGCTCTGCTGCAACGCCGGCGTCGGTGGCGGCGGCGGTGTATTGACGGCGCGCGATATCGATTGGGACTTCGTTATCGGCGTTAACGTCAAGGGCGTTGCGAATTGTGTACGAACTTTTGTTCCAAGAATGTTGTCGCAAAAGGCTCCCGGAGCAGTCGTGACAACCTCCTCGCAAGACGGAATATGTTGTGCGCAAGGTGTCTACGGTGTCACCAAACACGCCTGCGTCGCCCTGACCGAAGCGCTTTACAATGAGGTTCATGGCGCGCTTTCGGTGCACGTCCTTTGTCCAAACGCCGTCGCGACAAACATCGTCACATCCGAACGGAACCGGCCAGAGCGTTACGGTGGTATCCCCAAAGAAAACCGGCCAAGTGACACCAAAGCACACCCCATCGCCGAGCGATTCAAAGCGTTCGGTATGGCACCGTCTCGATGCGCTGACTTAGTTTTTAACGCCATTCAATCAGGCGAATTTTACATATTGGCCGAAGCACTCGATGATCCCGGTTACGTGCACCTGGAAGCGGAAACAAGAATGAAGGCGATGCTTAACAAGGGTCTTCCGTTTAGACCCAAAAGCGAGCTCCTCGCCAAAGTATTCGATCCCCGCATACCTCTCCCAGAGGACCAGTAGTACAAAGAGTATCTACCGAAGCTAATCAGTACCGACGTTTATCCGTCAAAACTAAACGCGATACGGTTAGTGACACCAGTCACCTCAACCGGTTCACCACTGACGACTCGCGGTATATATCGAAATTGACGTACCGCATCGATGGCAGCTTGATCAAAAATTTTGGGTGGATTCGCCTCGATAACTTTAGGATCGCGCACTCCGCCCGCCCTCGTCACAGTAAATTCGAGCACAACGTAACCTTCAATGCCACGAACGAGAGCGCGACGTGGGTAAATCGCCGCTCTCTTATAGATCGGCGTGTAGTTGGCATCATCGCCTCCGGACGTTAACAACCCTGCAGCTTGAAGATGCGCCGTCGCCTTATCCTCGTTGCCGATCTCTAGATAATTAATCGATAGTTTCTGGTGGAGAGCAAATTGATATGGACTAAAGTCCTCGACATCCTTGCCGTCCCTAAGAATTCGTTCATACGCATCAGTTTGCGCATTACCTGCCTTAAACGATGCCGCGTTCATCGCAGCAATCAACGTACGCACGTGGTTCTTTCCGTATATCTCTTCGTACAGATCTTCAGCTTCGACGCTATAACGCCGACTATCGCGTAGCCCGATCTTGGAAATGTTTTGATAGAAATTGGGCAGCAGGGTTACGTCGTTACTGCGCTTGGCGATGCGTTCCGCAAATCCAACCAACACATACATCTGCCGATGTCGCTTGGTCTGTTCATCGCCAAATACATCGACCTGGAGCCCCTTTGCCAAAACCTGAATCACTAGGGTCGCAGGCACCACGACGTCGTCAGCGGTATCCCCAAATAAATCTCGGTAACGAGCAAGGGCTAATTCGGCAACGCGAAGCCCTCGCCATCGAAAACCTTGGGACGCATTAAGCGTTTTAGCTAAATTGAACGAAAGAACGGCGCTGTTGGCATGGTCCGTACCATAGATCTGTTCAGCTAACTCGAGCGCTAAAGTGGCAACACGCTCCGCGTTCGGCAAATCACCTTCACTCGAGAATCGTTGGTATTGGGTGAATGCATCCTCAAATTCCTTCTTGAGTTGTAATACATCGCCATTCTCAAGCGCGGAGGCGGACAGCGCGATCGTTGCAACCGCACCCCGCGCGATACCCACAAGAGTGTCTCTCAGATCAAAGCGCATGGGTCTCGAAAGATCGCGCCTTTAACCTCCAAGCCCTACGATCGTCTCTCGTACGATCATGACGGCCAAGGCAAGGGTTGCACCCATAAACATGATCAGTCTCGTCGCAACGTTATTGTTTGTGGCTTGCACAATCGAATGGACGACACGAAATCCAAAATATGCCCAAGCACATCGAACATGGATAAGATCGACGTGGCCAGAGAGATGGATATAGAAAGCCGTGGCATAGAAAAGCACCGGCTGCTCGAACAGGTGATTGTGGTTGTCCGTGATGTTCCGCATGCCTACCGGAATGTTTTGCCGCAGCTCGTCGGAGTGTTTGCCAGCCTGAAGATTCGGGAAATTCTTTATGATTATCGGAAGACGTGATCCAACAAGTACGATGATCATCGCTAGCGTCAACACCAGCATAGCGAGTACGGGCGAGAGGATATCCATGGCCAATTACTCCTACATTATCTTTTGTGTAACGACACCATAGTGCCTCGATTGTTTTGCTGGAGAAACCTTTTCCGCAGAACCAAGTGGATCTGGGGATGCGCCTGCTAAACTTGAGCCAAACCACTCGGTGAATTAAGGAAGCAATGGCACGATGTATCGTTCATCCGTGAAAGGGGTTGATGTATTGATTGATTGCAGAGCAGATGGCGGTCTTTAGTGCCTAGACATCGCGGCACCTTCAAGCCGGGTCGACCCGAGCCTTACGAACTCTCGCGGGGGCGTGTTGAAGACTTTATTCAATGCCCGGCGTGTTTTTGGCTTGACCGAGTAAAAGGGGTCAAGTTTCCGTCAATTCCTGGCTTCAACATCAATAGCGCCACGGATCTGTTATTGAAGCGTGATTTCAATCGGTATCGGGAGAGCCAATCACCCCACCCATTTATGGTTCGAAATGGATTGGAGGAACTAGTTCCGTACGCGCACGAAGACCTCGGGCGCTGGGAAAACGCCCTCCATTTCGGCGCATCAGCCAACCACTTTAATACGGTCCATGAAGAAACCAACATTCTTTTTGGCGGCGGCATTGACGATGTCTGGCAAAACGTCGAGACGGGTGAACTCCACATCGTCGATTACAAAAGTACCGCCCAGGGCGTCATGTCCCCGAAAAAAGAGCCGAAAGAGATCAATCTCGAAGGCCGATGGAAACAGGGGTACAAACGGCAAATCGAAATGTACCAGTGGATCCTTCGGAGGAAAGGATTCCCCGTTAACGACATTGGTTACTTCGTCTATGTCGACGGCCAGCATTATGGCGTCGACGGCATGCTCGACGAAGAAGAAAATCAGGCGACGATGGAGTTCAAGGCGACGCTACTAACGTATCGAGGCGATGATTCATGGGTCGACGATGCGCTGCAGAACATTTCCACCCTGTTATACCAAACCCACTGTCCCGATCACCATGCGGAGTGTGAACACGCACGATTTGTCGGCGGTGTCATAGAAGCGATGGCTCAGGCCGTCGATAAACCCGGAGGCGATCAACGGATGGCGCAACTTATTAGTGGCGATCTAGAAACGGCAGCTGACCATGTGGCTGAAGCATGTCAAAAATTGAAGCAAACCCTTGCCGAAAGGAATTACACCGAATCCGATAGCGAATTGATCGATTTTCTCCGCGTCCAACTCCAAGGCGGGGAGGATCAGCTCCGATCTATCGCGGCGGACACAATGAACAGAGCTCCAAACGACGAGTAGGCGAGACGAAGCGTAGAGACGCGATGCCTCGACGAATCTTTCGCCGAATCGTTATTCTATTCGCTGGCAATCGACGAGTTTATCCGTGCAGAAAAATCATCTGAGTGATGAACAAAAACGGTACTTTTTCAACGACGGTTTTATCGTCATCAAAAATATCGTTCCACGCTCTTATACCAAAGCCGCGAAAGCATTGATCGAAGGCGTCTTACCCCGGGACAAAAGAGTGCTTTTGGTGCCTCGAGAACTCGCAACCCATCCAGATATCCTAAGGCTATTTAATCAAACCCGGCTCAAGAAGATTCTAGAAACTGAACTAGGACCGTTTCCCGAAGTGATCAGTTCTCAAGTTGCAGTGACACCTGCACTCGACGCTATGGGGGGACGACCAAGCCCCCACGTGGACGGGAGTTGGAGCGGTGCGATACCCAGCTCAGCTGCCGACATCGAACCCGTGACGGGTCGTCCCTTAGACCCGGCCCCGTACTTCGGCGAAAACGATGAGCGGCGCGGCAGCAACGATGGCCAGTTGTGGCAAGATCCTGACCGGACCATATCCCTCGGTAGTTACTCAGCGCTAGTCGGCATCGCCCTCAACGATCAATCCGTACCCGGTCGGGGGCAATTTGCCGTTCTCAAAGGCATGCATGAAACCGTCGAGGCCGCGTTTCGCTTTCAGCGTGACACCGGAGGCGTTATTGGGCCCGAAGGACCAGGGTGGCCACGCATCAAGGCGACGGAGGAGGGACAGACTTACTTAAATGGATTGCCGGAATCGGTCCGGGCACGTATGCACGAGAAGCGCAAACACAGTGACCCGGTTGAAGGTTGGGAATGGCCAGAATTGACCCCCGTCCTTTTACAGGAAGGCGATGCCGTCATCGCGCTCCACAGTTGTCCACACACGGCCACACCCAATCGTGGCCCGGAGCCTCGAATGAATATCTATTTCAGAATACGTCGCTTGCGAGAAGAGAACCCACACGAAGGAAGTCGCCGCTTGGGTCACGGCGTAAGCGATCACCTGGATCGTGGCTATTACGGCCAGTTCCTTGAATACCCTTCCACATACAACCCCTGGATGACATCCATCGAGAAACTCTGCAATCACTGGGCTGAATGGCAAGGGATGCAAGATTTCGTCGCCGAGAATTCTGTGGCGCCATAAAGACGACGACCCGTTAACCGTGTCGGCCTTAAATGCCATACATACGCGACAAGGAATAACCACATGCCCAAATACCAACACCATCACATTCATCTCATGAGCCACGATGCAATGGCCGCGGGAAGATTTTATGAAACCATGTTCGGCGCAACGATCCTCAGATCCAAAGGAGCAAACGGGTTACCTCGCTGCAATATGGACTTAGACGGACAAACGGTATTGATCTCGACCGTGACGGAAGAAATCACTCAAATATCTAACGAACCACACCAGCAACTCGGTCTTGATCATTTGGGCTTACGCGTCGATGACATGACAGAAGCGGCCTCTCAATTAAAGCACCAGGGCGCCGAGTTTCTAGTAGAACCTCGTGAAACCATGGCCGGCGTCCAAATCGCATTCCTTCGTGGACCGGACGGGGTCAACATTGAGTTGATTCAGTACCCGGCTGGGGAGTAGGTCAACTTCATCTGCTGCCTGTCCGGATAGAAGAATCGAGCCTTCTCAGAAGCAGTCGCTTAAACCAACCTGTTGTAACCAATTTTCGACAAGCCCCGTTTCCTCGATATTGAGCGTGTTTCTCACGCGTTCGCCCACCAACTCGGCGGAGAAGGGCGGATAAGGTCGTGTCAAATAGCTAACCATTTCCCCGTATACATTCGCCTTAAAAGCCTTTGCTCCAACCGACGACGCTTCCTGATTAGCAAGCAGATAGGGTCGGTACGTCGTTGCCATCTCTCCGAGAACAAACTGGGCAAAGTCGGTCGAATCTGGAAAGGGAGCAAGTTCGCCAAGTCCATCCCAGTCATCAGCCTCGTGCTCCGACCATGCAATAACTTTTGGAAATCCCGAGGTGAGCTTTTTCGGAGTTGGATCCATATTGGTATGGGCTCGAAGACCACCCAGGACAATGCAATCCACCGCCGTGGGTCGATCGCCCAATAGATAGGCTGACTGATTGAGCTGTGCCTCCGCAGCCTCGAGAATACGCACGTATTCCGCCTCAGCGGCCTCTTGTTGTCTCGTCGATTCGGTGCCTGTGGCCCGACACGCGCGAGGACCCCAATTCAACACCTGAGCTGCAGCACGCTCGTTGCCACCCGACATTCTGAGCGACGCGAAGCGCGCACTTTCTTCGTAATGCCAGCGGTAATGCACCATGGTTCGTGCAATCCATTCATCAAAGTACTCTTCAACCACATGAACTAGTACGCCGAGGGGGCCGTCGGGATACAGTTTCCGATCTGGGAACCGACCATCCAACATACTCATCAACGGCGTCGTATCGGCAATCATCCAGTTTTCCGGCGTCTGCAATACGGGCACTTGGTGGGTGCCAGAGCGGCTCTCAATCTCCTCACGCAACTCGTCCGTTTTCGACCGCAACTCGAATTCGGCACCATAAAACACCATGGCTGCCTCAAGCTTTCTCGTGAAATAACTGAGTTCACCACCGTAAACGATGTATTTTCTTGGCATAAAAGACCGCCTATCTCCAGCGTGTCGGTCAACCATAACAAAGTGACAAGGACGATATGGTGCGGTCACCCGCGTAGGCGCGAATACACCTCTCTCGTTCAGACTAACGAGCTAAACGCAGAGATACCCGTTTTAGTTCATGCTTTGATATTAGTTCAGGAAACAGATCGAACCGTGAGAGCCAAAACAAAAAATAAGGACGTGTTCTCCGCCCCATTTTGGGGGCTGGTGTTGTTGACCACGATCATCGGCTGTTCGGATAGCCCCATCAATTCGCACGATATCGACATACAACTGATCCAGACGGATGCAAAACCAGGCAGTTCCGCTCCCCACCTCGCAACCAATGTTGAAGGGCCAATGGTATTGAGCTGGCTTGAGCCAAATGGCACAACGACCGAGTTGCGCTACAGCACCTTCAATGGCGACGAATGGGCACCTTCAAGCTTGGTGACGAAGGGATCCAGCTGGTTCGTCAACTGGGCCGATTTTCCTTCCGTTGTTCCGATTTCAAAAAACCTTTGGGCGGCACATTGGTTGGTTCGGCAACCCGTGGGCGGGTTTGCATACGACGTTGCAATCGCTCGTTCCAACGATGGAGGTATTACGTGGTCTGACGCGGAAAAACCCCATCGCGACGGTACGCCAACCGAACACGGATTCGCGAGCCTCGTGTCATACAACAATAAAGTGCTCGCAGTTTGGTTGGATGGCCGCGAAATGCGTGGTGGACACCATGGATCCGGCGATAAAGATGCGGGTGGCATGACGCTTCGGTCCGCTATCGCAGCGAAAGGAGAGTCCTTTCAAGCGTCTGAACTTGTCGATGACCTCGTTTGTGACTGCTGCCAAACCGACGTTGCCATTGCCGACAGTGGTCCCATATTGGTCTACCGCGACAGAAGTTCCGACGAGATCCGAGATATCTATATTTCCCGGTTGCTGGAGGGTCATTGGGAGAAAGGGCGTTCCATTTTTCAGGACAATTGGCGGATCGGAGGCTGCCCTGTCAATGGACCAGCCATCGCAGCGCATAAAGGCACCGTGATCGTCGCTTGGTATTCCGAAGCGAATTCCGCACCTCGCGTCCTCATGGCGCGTTCCGACAATGATGGCGCTTCCTTCAACACACCCGTAACAATCGACGCCGAGCGTCCGATAGGCAGAGTCGACATCGACGTTCTCGAAAATGGGGATGCAGTGGTGAGCTGGATCGGTAAAAACGACGCCGATGGGGGATTGCTCTTATGGCGAACAGTTTCAACAACCGGTTCACTTGGTCCATTGCAGCAAATCACTAACATCAGTACTCGACGAAATTCAGGCTTTCCACAAAT
>JAKUTI010000011.1 GCA_022448765.1 Pseudomonadales bacterium | reverse complement strand
CCGCGCGAAGCAGCTTCCTCTAACATCCAAGCTAGCGCGTCATGCGGACCGCCCTAGGCGTCGGTGGCTGGAGCCTGACACACCGTTTCACCGTCCCGCGTCAACGCAATTTGAACGGCGGCGTAATCGTCCCGTAACGGCAATTGGGTCCCTACGATAAATCGGTCAGACGCTATATTGCATGCAGTCAAATTCACGCCGGTAGCATCCGCCGGATCGGCCCAGGCCATCCGAGGGACCTCAATGACCGGCCCCGCCGATTTTGGATTTCCTAACCCATCGATTATCACGCCAATTTCGCATTCGAGACTGACACCGTGGGCCGCCGTTATACGGGTCCCTGGTGACAAACGACCCGCTTCATATAACGAACCAATCAACGGATGCGTAAGTCCGAATTGTTTTTGTCCGGCCGCCGCCGTCATTCCAGCCTTTAAGCCTGCAATTTCACTTCCCGCGACCTTACCCACCAACGCCTTTTGAACGTCATACGCTTGCTCGAGATCGAGATCGTCGGGCATACGTGGCAGCGATTCCCGCTCCTTTATGGCTTTTGCCATCGCAACTACAAGTTCGTCCATAACAACTAGTTCCCAAAATCCCATGACTCCCCTGCGTGATAACGACGCAGAACATTCTTCGCGATCAGAATCTTATGCACCTCATCGGGTCCGTCAGCGAGGCGCAACGTCCTAGCTCCTTGATACATTCCTGCAAAAGGAAAATCCCCGGAAACTCCGGCAGCGCCGTAGACCTGAATCGCCCGGTCAACAACGCGGTGATACGCCGCGGGTACATAGACCTTGATGGACGAGATGTCAGTACGTGGATCGACACCGGATTCCATCTTTTGCGCACAATCAACAACCATCAATCGCGACGACTGAATATCCATGTACGAATCCGCAATAAATCCCTGCATGAACTGCTTGTCTTCAAGTTTTTCACCGCCATGCACCTCGCGCGTCATCAACCGATCGATCATTAGATCGAAACAACGCCACATCGCACCAACCGAGTTCATGCAGTGGTATACGCGACCCGCTCCAAGACGGTCTTGCGCCGCTTGATGCCCGGTGCCGGTCTGACCCAACTGGTTTTCTTTGGGCACACGGACATTTTCGTACTTGATCTCGCAGTGGCTTGAAGCCTTACCCCAAACCGGCACCCCGCGAAGGATGTTGACGCCAGGCGTTTCCTTCGGAACGATGATTTGGGTCATCTTTTCATTTGCACCCCCAGGATCATCGGGATCAGCTGTCCGACACATAACGATGTAAAAATCTGCCGCGTGGCCATTCGACGTAAACCATTTGTGGCCATTGATGACCCATTCATCACCATCGAGTTCGGCACGAGTCGTCAGAGAACGAGGGTCGGATCCAGGATTCATGGGCTCCGTCATCGAAAAACCGGATTGCATGCGTCCTTCCGTCAGTGGAATTAGCCATTTTTCGTGTTGCTCAGGACTTCCGTATTTGACCAATATCTTTTGATTACCCGAATTAGGCGCAACCACACCAAATAGTGATGCTGCTCCAGGGCTATAGGCCAATATTTCGTTCATGTATGCGTGTTGCATGAACGAAAGCCCCATCCCACCGAACTCTGGTGGTAGGTGGGGCGCCCAAAGCTTCGCCTTTTTGACCTTGTCCTGCACGTCTTTCCTCAGTTCCTGCGCTCGTGTGATCGCCTCCTTCGATGGCCGCGATCCATCCCGGGTTGACGCATACAGATCACTTTCATTCGGAACGATGTCTCTGTTAACAATCTCGGCAGTCGCGAGGCGAACCTCGTTAACGTCATCGTCCAACATTGGAATCGGTTTCACGTTCATGGACATGGTTTGGCTCCCCTTATTAGCTGTGTGCCCGGGTTCAATCGGGCCGCGTCGAACGCTCTAATGTAAGTGGTCGGGTTATACTCCGCAACTTGGCACTCAAGAAAGGGCGCGTCTCGCAGCCTTGCAACTCGAAGCTGGCGGGATTCGATATGGCAGTAAAGAAGGGAAATCACAGCAGTCAGGGACTCGAATACCCCTACAAAGAACACCCGCCGAAGGGAACAACGGTCGAAGTTGCGGAAGGGGTCCTCTGGTTGACCATGCCCATGTGGGGTTCTCTCACACACATCAACTTATACCTCCTAGAGGACGATGACGGTTGGTTCGTGGTCGATACGGGAGTCGGTACCAACGAGACAAAGGAACTGTGGCACACCATTTTTGACAACGAACTCGGCGGGAAGCCAGTCAAGGGGGTTATCTGCACCCACATGCACCCCGACCATATAGGTCAAGCCGGGATGATCACCGAGCACTTTCGGGTACCCCTTTACATGACGCGCGGCGAATATTACCAAGCACGATCCTTCGCAACGGGAGGACCTTCGCACCACTCAAGCTGGATTGGCCAGGAGTTCTATACGCGATACGGCATGCCCGCCAGTTACCTCGAAAAATTAGCCAAAATGTGGACGGGGCGATCCACCGGCAAAATGTCGATGATGTCGATGCCCACGGCGTTCCCTTCGGGTTTCCATCGTCTCGAGGACGGCGACGTGCTCTCGATCGGGGACCACCATTGGGAAATCGTCGTTGGATCCGGACATTCTCCAGAACACGCGTGTCTATTGTGTAGAAACCTGAAGATTATGATCTCCGGCGATCAGATCCTCCCTATCATCACTTCCAACGTGAGCGTTCATCCAACGGAACCAGAAGCCAATCCCCTCAAAGCCTGGATGGAGTCGCACGACAAGTTACTAGGAACACCCGAAGATACGTTCGTCCTTCCCGCACACAATTTACCGTTTTTCGGCGTACGCGAACGACTCCGTCAGTTAATCGACCACCACGAAGAACGCATGTCGGCGCTCGAGGAGTTTTGCGTCGAACCGCAAACCGCTCAGGCTCTTCTTCCGATTTTGTTCAAACGCAAGTTAGACCCTCGCCAAACCATGATGGCACTTGGTGAGGCCATTGCTCACTGCCACCTTTTGATGCACCGCGACCGGATCGAGCGGACCTTGCACGAAGACGGAGTCTATCGCTTTACCGCGACCGACCCCGTTCACGCACAAGAGACTCGCCTGGATACACGCGACGACGTGCCCACGCTCGCCTGAGTACGCGGTGACAGAACCTAACCGGCTCCGTCAATCCATCGATCAAGCGACTATCACGATCTTGCGGTGGGGACAAAAACTCCCGGTGGGTGTTCGATCCGTCGCTGGTCTTTTGCTGATGCTGGGAGGGGTGTTCGGATTCTTGCCGATACTTGGATTTTGGATGTTTCCTCTAGGGCTCGCGCTAATCGCCCTTGACATCCCTTGGACCCGATCACGGATGCAGGCGTGGATATACCGGATTGAAACGCGTATCAGGTCGTCTGCAGGCTGACATCGAGCCAATAACCACTGACATCGTGGCGTTTAACGTAACCCGCGGTGGGTGAAGCAAAGTGCGTCCCAATGAGGAGGACGTCTGAATCAACGTATTTCTCGAGAAGTTTTTCTCGCGTCCGACGACCTTGAGCTTGGTCGTAATCCGCCGAACTGCACCAATCGGTCCGCGTCATCTGACAAGGGTGATGTATGCAATCACCCGTAATCAATGCCTCGACTCCCTCCGACGCGATCCGAACACTTACGTGGCCCGGCGTGTGACCAGGAGTCGCTAGCAAATTCACCCCGCGCGCAATCTGGTGGTCCGACTCCACAAGGTCCACTAACCCTGCCGCAAATACCGGGCGAACGCTGTCATCCATCACGGACCCGTACGTCGACGTATCCTCGTTAGCGTCCCAGTATTCCCATTCCGTACGACCCATTAAGTATCGCGCGTTAACGAAGGTCGGTTCCCACTCTCCATCGACCAACTTTGTATTCCAGCCGACGTGATCTACATGCAGGTGCGTACAAAGGACCGTGTCGATCGTGTCCGCCGCGTATCCCGAGGTTTCTAGGTCTTCTAAGAACTTTGTCTGTAGATGACTCCATGCGGGGATCGATCGCTCCTTATCATTGCCAATACAGGTGTCCACGACGATACGGTGCTCGCCAGTATCAATCACCAGCGCGTGTACACTCATGATGAGGTTGCCCTCTAGATCCATGAAATGGGGCTGCAGCCAGGGGTACGCGAGGCTCGCCTCACGCGTGGCGTCCGGAAGAATGAATCGAGAACCGCCGGCGACCTCCATTTCGACAACGCGCGTTATTTTGATATCGCCTACCTGCCAAATCTCATTCATCGTGCGCCCTCGACTTTACTTGAACCATTATGGATAGATATCTTTACGCAAGGTAGACCTACTCAGAAGAGAACGCGTTGATGGCCATTGGCGAAATATTGTCGGTTTTGAAGCAGGTACCTGCACTCATCAAATTAAAACGCGGCATGAAGCCTCGATCACTGCTCGAGCGAGATTGCTTCGCTCGCCAGGTCGAAACCCATGCCCAGAATTACGCCGATGGAATCGCCGCAATCTTCGAGGGCAAGTCAGTCACCTGGAGTGACCTCAACGCCGGTGCGAACCGGTACGCGGCAACCCTACTCGACATGGGTGTGACGCGCGGAGATGTCGTTAGCGTTTTTATGGAAAACCGAATCGAATTCCTCGAGAGTGTTATTGCGCTCAACAAGATCGGTGCAACGGGCGGGCTGATTAATACAAATCTTCGAGGCCGTCCCCTAACCCACTGTATTTCCGTTACCGAATCGAAGAAGTGCATTTTTGGTGCCGAACTTGCGGAGGCAATCCAAGAAGTAAAAAGCGATCTGAATTTAGCTGAAGGTTCCGACTACCTATTTGTTCCCGACGGAGATCTGGACTCCGTACCGAACTGGGCCCTAAACCTAGAAACCGACAGCAGCGAATCCACACCTGAGAACCTTTCCATCACCAATGAAATCACGCTCGGTGATAATGCCTTCTACATCTTCACGTCCGGAACGACGGGATTACCCAAGGCGGCCGTACTGTCCAATCGGCGTTATCTCCAGAGCGCTATGCTTTCACATACCGCTGGGTTGCAATGCGATCGATCGGACCGCTTGTATATATGCCTTCCGCTTTATCACGGGACCGGCCTTTTGATCGGCGCTGGTGCGTCCTTTTCATCCGGCGCTGCCATGGTTATCCGCCGCCGATTCTCAGCGAGTCGCTTTCTACCCGAGGTCCGAGAGCATGGTGCTACGTGTTTGATTTACGTCGGTGAACTTTGCCGCTATCTCATCAACTCGGAACAACGGGCCGATGACCACGACAATCCACTCCGAGCCATGATGGGAAATGGACTCCGTCCTGACGTATGGCTGCAATTCAAGGAGCGATTTGGGATCAGCCGTGTTAGCGAGTTCTACGGATCGAGCGAGGGCAACGTGGCTTTTGCTAATCTATTCAATAAGGACTGCACCATCGGAACGACCGCGTCACGAATTAGTCTGGTCGAGTACGACGTTGATGCTGACGAAGTTTTACGGAACGAGTCCGGTCTGTGCATCCCGGTCACTCGCGGTGAACCCGGACTTTGTTTAGGGCACATCAATCCGGACGCTCCGTTTGAGGGTTACACGGACCAGGAAGCCACCGAAAAGAAAATCTTCCGCAACGTTTTTGAGGAAGGCGATGCATGGTTCAACACCGGCGACTTGATTCGTGAACTCACGCAAGAAGAGGTCGGTTTTGCGCTTGGTTACGCGCATTATCAATTTGTTGATCGGGTCGGCGACACCTTCCGCTGGAAGTCCGAAAACGTGTCGACTAACGAAGTTGGTGAGATCATCAATGGCTTCGACGGCATTGAGCTAAGCAACGTCTATGGCGTCGAGGTGCCCGGAGCAGACGGGCGCGCTGGCATGGTCGCGGTGCGCCTCGCCGACCATGTCAATGATCTCGATTGGGATCGTTTCGCAACTTACGTCAACAGTGAATTACCGGCCTATGCCCGCCCGGTTTTCGTGCGCATACAGAACGACATGGACGTGACCGGCACGTTCAAGATGGTCAAAGGTGATCTGCGCAGGGAAAGCTATGACATCACGGCAATCACGGACCCCGTCTATGTCCTGAAACCCGGGGTGAATCATTACGAACCGCTTGACGCGGAATACCTCGAAGTCATTGGCAACGGTCGTGCCGGTTATTGACTCGGTATCCACGCACGAGCCCGCTCAAACATCCAGGTTCTAGCGGTAAATATCGTTTTCGCCCGGAACACGAAAACGTTTGTATTCCCATTGATATTGAGACGGTGCCCTAGCAATTGCCAATTCGATACCGGCATTGATTGCGTTCGCAGAAACCACCGGATCAACGTCATACACCGCGTCTTTCAGCGCATCGAACCAGACTTCAAACCCCCCGCGAACCCGGATGGCCGTCGCTAGGCAAGCGCGTGCCCCAGTTTGCTGTATTAGCCGATGAGACAGCGTCCCCGTTAGCGCGCCTGTTTTCATAAAATTGGCCATCACACCGTTCCCACGAGCGGGCACTTGGTCTGGTAATACGACAACGAGCTCACCGCGTCTTAGTGCCAACAGCAGTGTTCGTAATCCTCCTCGAGTCGGCGGAACTAAACGTCCACCGTGCCGCTCCCGCGCGCTAATCACCTGCTCTTCGATGCCTCGAATCCGACGATTCTCATAGAGCGCGGTGAGTGGTCCTTTTGACGCAAAATAGTACGAAAGAACTTCCCAGTTACCGAGGTGTGGGACCAACATAACCATTCCTTTCCCGTTCCGGTCCTCAGTAAGAACATCGCCACCATGGATCGACAGTAAACAACGGTCGATTTTCGGTGCGGACCAGTGCCATACCAGTCCACTTTCCATGTAGATAGTCGCAGTCTGTCGAAGACTTTCAATACCAAGCTTGCGGCGCTCCGCCCGGTCCAATTTAGGGTACGCGAGTTCGAGGTTTCGGCACGTACTTTTCTGCATACGGGTCCGTCCAAACCAAATCAATTCGCCGAGACGACGACCGAGCCACCGGATGAGTTCAAGGGGAAATAACGACAGGACGCGGATGCACGCCATAACCATCCGGTTCACGATCACGTCTCGATTTAGACCATTGGGAAGCCGCACAACCGCGTTATTCTATTGAAAAGCGGCCAAATGTACCGAAGAGATCTCGATTCAAATGCTCTACTACAAACTCAAAGATTCTCAATCCGGGATGGAAGTTGATCTCATCGATCACGGTGGCACCGTGACCCGAATCCTCGCGCCGGATCGTCACGGTTCGTTAGCAGACGTCCTTTTGGGTTGTCCCACACCGAAAGATTACTTGCGCCCACATCCACACTTTAATTGCCTGATCGGACGTTACGCCAATCGCATCAGCAATGCGCGTTTTCAACTGAACGATATTTTGTACGAGCTCGATGCCAATACCCCTCCCCATCATCTTCATGGAGGGCAACACGGGTTCGGCCTTCGAACGTGGGCTAGCGAACCCATCGATCAGGGTGTCCGGTTTAAGCTCGTCAGCCCCGACGGCGAGGGCGGTTACCCCGGCGAATTAAATGTGGTCGCGGAATACTTATTGGATGGCACAACCTTGAGGCTTCGTTTTTCAGCCACCACCACGCAACCGACGCCCGTAAGCCTATCTTCTCACCATTACTACAACTTAAGCGGTATCCAAGGTAGCGCGATCAACGATCACCAAATTTCTGTAAACGCGGCCACTTTTCTTCCCGTTTCCGCCGATCTTGCACAGCTCGGAAGAATCGAGTCGGTTACTAACACTCCCTTTGATCTACGCGATAACGTACGTCTTGGTGATCGCCTTAAGAGCAACCACGAGCAAGTAAGATTGGCGGGCGGGTTTGACCACACCTTCGTCATCACTGGCGACGGATTGCGACGGGCGGCCAAGGTCATCGATCCGTATTCGGGCCGTTCTTTGACCATAAAGACCGACCAACCAAGCGTGCAGCTGTATACGACCAACACGCTTCGAGCGAAAGGTAAACAGGGAGTCGCCTACCAGTCCCACCAGGGGTTATGCCTAGAAACGCAGCAGTTTCCAGACGCTCCTAATCAAACGGGTTATCCTGACCCGACGTTGCGGCCCGGTGAAATGTATACGGCCACGACGGAATTTATCTTCGGCTGCATTAACGCGTGAACCGTTTCGCCAAAACATCGGGCAAGGGGCACGACGAATTTGTCGCTGCTCGGAACTGTCGCATTTTCCCAAATGCCTCCTCAAAAAGATTTCAAGGTCGCGAATGAAAGTCATTTTGTTCGATCTTGGCGGTGTGCTTATTGATCTCGCGCCATCGAGAGTGTTCGAGCATTGGGGCGATGCCGCAGCGGTACCCGCTTCTACCGTGGCCGGTCGATGGAAAATCGATGCTGCCTACGAAGCTCATGAGAAAGGCGAGATGGAGTTCGTTGAATTCACGGGCTATCTAGAAACCCTTCTCGGAATTTCCATGACTCAGAAAGAATGGCAAACGGGATGGAATGCACTGCTAGGGCAACCGTTTCCCGGCCTAATTTCCCGACTCTCGGCGCTCTCAAAACGAATTCCGTTGTATTGTTTCAGCAATACCAACCACACCCACTGGTCGGCGTTAATCGCTCGGACTAACCACCCACCAATTGAAAGTTTTTTTCAGCAAACCTACTTGTCTTACGCCATTGGTCGGCGAAAACCCAATGTTGAGGCCTATCAATGGGTTACGAACGATATGGGGTACCAACCGACCGACGTCACCTTCTTGGACGACAACGAGGCAAATGTACTAGGGGCGCAACAAGCCGGGCTCGATACCATGCTCGTTACAAGACCCGATACCACGATCGAATTTCTGGACAACCTTCTGGTTCGAAGAACGGATGGCGATTAGATAGCGCCATCCGATAGTGCGTCACGGTGCCGATCGATTTTACGGAGATAGCGCTCGGCCGCACGCGCAAAGTCCTGTCGGTTGCGGTTTCGGAATCCAAGGTTGTACGACTTCAACGCGCAACTTTCTGACCCACAAACGTCCTGGTAATGCGCAAGAATTTGAGCGCCGCAATAGATATTTTCTTCGGGGTCTGCTAGGTCAACAATTCCGCAAAAGCGCTGCCAAAACTCCGTGCGTATTTGGGCGGGCCCGACCGCGCCGACCGACGACGTCACGTACTTGCGAAACGAACTTTCCGTTAAGACAAGGCTTGCTACCAATTCTGGACTGAGTCGCTGACGTTCCGCCGCTTCGAGGATCCAGCCCGAAAATTCCATCGCAGTCTCGTGACGAATCCTAAAACCACGATGAAGCTTGCCCGCAAATTGATCCCGCTCGACGAACCACGGAGTCGAGCTCACCGTACTCTGAGGAATATCTATCTTCAAAGTAACCCGCTCAGGAACGGGTTCAAAAGCCACCGAGAAATGCAACGTCATGAACATTAACCCGACCCAAGCGCACGCTTTTGACGCGAAAAAGGAGCGTCTTCGCGGCGCTAGCGTTGCGTCGTCGTGGGAGTGCTTGGCGATGGTGATGACCCTGAATTACGCAAAGGGTCAAGAAGACTAGCCCATCTAGTCGCTAAATAGTCAAAATCTTCGGTTGAAAATGGAGAAAAAGCGCAGTTTTAATGAAAAATTAGTTAATAACCTCTAATAACGTTTATTGTTATTCGATTTTACGATAACCCGTCCGTGAGGGCTCAGCAAAAGGCACATCACCTTAAGGAGCTCAATTTGTAGTTGTCCCAAGTCACCATCGTTTCGGGGACTACCACCACCCAGCGCCTATCCTTTCCACCGGCCGACGCCTGGTTGGGTGGTGGCTCTTCAACGGCCGGTTGCCCGTGACCGCCGTTATACTTTTTACCCATCTGCTGCCTAGCTTCTGCCAGAAAAAGATCGTTGTCTTCCTCTATCGCGTCTTCAAGGACATTGGCCTGGCCCTGGATCATAACGGCCTGCAGCTCCGGGAACGCTTCATTACGATCAACAATCACCGAACAGCCAGGGTTACGGCGAAGGTTCACAATTTTTTGACCGCGTCCAAAGAAATAAACTCGGCCACCCGCCCAGCCGAACCACATCGGCGTCAGGTTGATCCGCATCTCGGGACCGAGCGAAGCAATCCGCATATTCCATTGGGTGGTCATAATCTCGTCGACCTGCGAAGAGCTAAGCGCCAGTTTCCGAGATATCCCCATGCACACCCCCACTCAATTTACCCACGCTGCTCCTACAGGCGGGTACTAATTCACCCGATTCTCGACCTTTGCCCCGGTTTAAGTACCCGTTAACTGGGTGACTATCTTAATCCGATCTTCTTTGGGTAGCTGTGCGTATGCGGCCGACGTTCGGTCGACAATGTCCCCGTACCGACTTTGTATCTGTTCCGCAATCGTTTCAGGTTCGCCCGATACGGCAAACGATTGCATGATGTCGTCAGTGATCAAGCCGCCCATTTCAACCCAACGACCTTGCTTCGACATGGCATTCAACTCAGGTTGAAGCTCTCCGACCCCAATGCTGTCCAACACGGGCCTGTATGCCGGGGTCGAGCCATAAAACGCAATTTGCTGCTTGGTTGCCGCGCTCGCGGCCGCGAGCTCCTTGTCGTCGCGGCCTGTCACTACAAAACATGGATAACTGATCTCAAAATCTTCACGTTTTTTGCCTGCCTTCGCCCAGCCTCTTTCCAACGCGGGCATCGTCACTTCTCTCAAGTATTTTTCAGTTGTGAAAGCATGCGCAATAATGCCGTCGGCCACTTCACCAGCCACCTCAGTCATGAGCGGGCCTACCGCTGCAAGAAATACGCGTGGAGCACCATGTTCGGTATTCGTCGGCGCAAAGAAAGGTGTCATCAACGTGTGATTATAAAATTTTCCAGTGAACTCGAGCGCCTCACCTTGGTACCAGTTGGCCCAGATTGCCCGCATCGCGAGAATGAACTCGCGCATCCGAGCCGCGGGATGCGACCAGGGCATACTGAATCGTTTGGTGATGTGTGCGCGTATTTGTGAGCCCAGGCCAAGCACGAAACGTCCGTTGGAGGCAGCGTTCAAATCATGACCGATGTTGGCAAGAATCATTGGTGTACGTGCAAACGCAACCGCAATCCCCGTCATGAGATCGACCCGAGACGTTTGTTGTGCTGCAAACGCGAGCGGCAAAAACGGGTCATGCGACGTCTCGGCGGACATGATGCCGCTATACCCCATTTCTTCCAGTTCCTGAGCTTGCGCTCCGACCGAAGCCAAATCCCAACCAACGCCACCATCAACTTTCATTCCAGTTCCTTCCCTTGCGCGAATTTTCGATTGTCCATTAGCGCTCCGAAATAAACAAACCTTCGAACGGACCTTCGCCACTCAAATAATGCCTCACGGTCGGGTCCGCGGATCCCAGTTCAACGCAATAAACAAGGTCGTTAGGCACGCTCAAGGACCGCGTCGTTTCGTCAGAATAACCAAGCAGCAGCTCAAGAAGAACACGAATGGTGATGCCATGGCTCACCAGCACAATCTGGTCATGCGGGGCATTGTTTAATTCCTCAAGTAGAGGCGCCACTCTCCGTTTAACGTCGAAGCGATTTTCACCGTTGGGCGGCCGATACCCTTCAGGATCGTCGAGCCGCGCTTGCCATTGCTCCGCGTAACTGGACTGAATTTCCTGGGACGTCCGGCCACTCCATTCACCCATGCATACTTCACGCAGTCGCGGATCGTACTCAGCTGCCACCTTGGTTTCTCGAACGATCGGCGCAACCGTTTGCTTCGTCCTACCTAAAGGCGAGGCTAGAACTCGATCAATCCCATGCGTTGCTAACAATCTGCCATGAACTTCGGCTTGTGCGCGACCGACTGGAGTTAAGGGCGAATCCGACCAGCCTTGGATACGCCGCTCTACGTTCCATTCGGTTTCACCATGGCGGACGAGGAAGAACGACGTCATCGGTTAATCCGAAACAATTTTGCAGTACTCGAACTGGTCGCTAACAACTTCCCTCCACCATCCAAAAGTTGTCCTTCCAGGAACGCTACGCTACGCCCCATGGATACAACCCGCCCTACCGCAAGAACGCGGCCCGGTCCCACCGCAGCAATGAACGTCACTTTTAGTTCCAGGGTCATGGCGCTCGACTCGCCATGACTTGCTTGTCTTACGGCATGCGCCATCGCCGCATCCATCCATGCCGTAATGAACCCCCCCTGAACGACTTTTCCGTCGCTATGACAAAATTCAGGCCGCGCATCAAATCTCATGACTGCTTTTTGCTCTTGGTCGCTGTATTCCAGCAACGTCCCGCCCCCGAGCAGCTCCATCAATGCACTTCGATCGTCTGACACAAAAGATCCAGAATTCGCTAGTAACGCGCGGGATACGTCTTCTTCAAAGCTCGAATTGATCCGCTCGAAAAGGCTCAAACGTTCGATACGCGACATCGAGTTCCACTCGACCTATCGGTGAAATGATGCTGGTGGTGATCCCGGCATTTGCGTCTTCGCGGATGCGGGTTCGGACTTCTTCCGTTGTGCCAATGACGCCGATGGCATCTATGACTTCGTCCGAGAAAGCGCCGGTCGTTCGTTCTCGATCTCTCGTGGCCCAACCCTCCTGAATTTCGGCCGCGATGTCGGGGTACCCACACCACTCCAAGAAACGGTTGTACACAGGGTTGGCGAAGTAAGGAGCAAAGTGAGCACGAAAGAGCGCTCGTCCTTCTTCTTTGTCCTCAGTCACATGGACCATGGCTCGATTAACGATCTCGATATCTCGCCAGTCCTTGCCCGCACGCTCCGCGCCGACCTTTACGTGTTCCATCATTTTGGGTAACGCGTCTCTTGGCCACAGATTAAAGATAACGCCGTCGCCATACTCCGCTGCCATCTCGATCATTTTGGGTCTTAGCGCCGCGATGTAAATGGGGATCTCTGGGATCGATGGATCCTGTTTGTAGCCACGGCTGTACACCGTCTGCATCTCCGTAAAAGCGGTTTTTTCACCTGCAAGAATGCTGCGCACGACGATCGCCGTTTCCTTCACTCGCGTCAGCGGCTTATCAAGATCAATACCGTTGAATGCCTGCATGATGGTCTGGCTTGACGCGCCAAGCCCGAGCACAAAACGGCCTGGTAACGCTTGCCCGATAACGTCGGTCATTGCGGCAAGCACCGTCGGCGTGCGCGTATACACCGGAACAATAGCCATGCCGATCCGTAACGTCTGAGTATGTGCGGCAATCGCGGCCGCCATCGCCAGACCGTCCGGGGCACCCGGGTCGGAAAACCAGCCATCGCGATAGCCATTCGATTCCGCCCAATGGACGAGATCGATTGTGTCTTGTAACGACTGGTTGAGCGGCAACGTCACAGCCACACGCTTCTCTAACGGCATAATTTCCCCCACGGAACTGACTCGAGCCGCGGAGAGTCGCACTACCTCTACCAAAAGATCAACCCCGCGTCTCGGCGGCTGTGAAACAGCGAAATTGATCTGCCAAGTACGACCTAACTTGATTTCAAGCCTATACCCTAGCGAGCACCTCGGCTGTACACTTTTGCGACACCGTCTAGAAATACTCGAATGAGCGACGTCGAACTCACCCCTGTACGGCCGGCACACCTTTTTGATGAAGCCGCCTTGAAGGCGTACATGAGCAAAGAGGTGGCGGGCTTTCAAGGACAAATGAAGGTTCAACAATTCGAGGGGGGGATGAGTAATCCCACGTTTATGCTCGAGACGCCCACGGAACGTTACGTATTACGAAAACAGCCGCCCGGAGAACTGCTCCCCTCCGCTCATCAAGTCGATCGGGAATACCGGGTCATGCGCGCTTTGCGGAACACCGCCGTACCCGTCCCCAAAATGTACAACCTCTGTGAAGATCCAAACGTTATCGGCACCAAGTTCTACATCATGGAAATGGTCGAGGGACGCCTATTCACCAAGACAACCTTGCCCGAATTAACCCCCGAAGAGCGGCGCGAGATTTATCTCGATATGGCGCGAGTGCTGGCGGCGCTGCATTGCGTCGATCCAGAGACCGTCGGTCTCGGCGATTTCCGTCGCCCAGGGAACTACTTCGCTCGTCAAGTAACTCGATGGACTAAACAGTACCTGGCGTCAGAGACCGAAAATATCGAAGCGATGAACCACCTTATCGATTGGTTACCGAACAACATACCGTCCGAGTCAAGCGCTGGAATCGTCCACGGTGACTTTCGACTCGGCAATCTACTATTGCACGAAACGCAGCCCAAAATCGTTGCGGTGCTCGATTGGGAACTTTGGTCGGTCGGAGACGCACTCGCTGATCTCGGCTATCTGTGCCAGGATTATCACTACTTGACGAGCGAAACCGAGGATATGCTCCCGGGTGCTGATCTCGAAAAGCTCGGGATTCCGACCGAAGCAGAACTAATCCAAACCTACTGTGTTGCGGCCGAACGCGAGCCAATCGACAGCTGGATTTTCTACATTGTCTACAACATGTTTCGGTCGGCGGGCATCGTCCAAGGGGTCTACAAACGAGGCCTCGACGGCAACGCCAGCTCTGACACGGCACTTGAGTACGAAGGGGTGGCGCGCGCGCGCTCCGAGCGCGCCTGGGAATTGATCACGGAGCTCCGACTGCGCTAGCGGCATTTCGTTACAGCATCGTCTCTGCGACCAATTGCAACGCTTCCGGTTGGCCACCACCAATGAGCATTGTCCCAACTTCACCTCGATCGCCTGCTTCCTTCCAACGCTGCAAACGGTCGCGTATTCGATCCGCTGGCCCAATCAGATGACAAGCGTCAATGAGTTCCGCCGGAACTGCCGCCATGGCTTCTTCACGTCGACCGGAAAGGTATAGGTCTTGGATACGGATAGCATCCTCCTCATATCCAAGTTTCCTGGCGTAGTCGTTGTAGAAATTCTTGTCACGCGCGCCCATACCGCCAATGTACAGCGCCATGTTCCCTCGAATCGGTAGCATGCACTCCTCTACGCTATCGCCGATCACCACGGTTACAAACGGCGACATATCGAAATCAGCCAGTGTCTTATTCCCGGCGGCTTCAAACCCTTTGCGTATGGGTTCATCAAAAACGCCGAAATTGTCCGGGTCCATCCAAATAGGGAAAAGGCCGTCACATACCTCGGCGGCAGCCGCGACGCCCCGTGGAGTGATGCTCGCGGCATACACCGGTATGTCCTCTTCACAGTGAAGTATGCTCTTCAGCGGTTTGGCCAGCCCGGTCGCTGCGTCACCGCGATAAGGCAATTGATACTCCTTACCGTCGTAACTAGCTGGTCCCTCTCGAGCAAAAATCTGTTTCATGATTTCCACATATTCCTTCAAGCGGGTAACGGGGCGACCGTAAGGAACGCCATGCCAACCTTCGACGACTTGGGGTCCGGACGCTCCTAGACCAACAATAAAACGGCCTCCGGACAATTCTGCCAAGGTCATTGCCGTCATTGCGGCCATCGCCGGTGTCCTTGCGGGCATTTGCATAATCGCAGTACCTACCTTGATGGTCTGCGTTTGCGCCAAGATCCAGGCGGCAGGCGTGACGGCATCGGACCCCCAAGCCTCCGATGTCCAAATGGACTCGAACCCGAGACTCTCGGCATGCAATACGTTGTCGATGGGAATATTGATTCGTCGGCCCGAATAACCGGAAATAAGCCCGAGTTTCATGGTTCACTCCTGCGATCGCTGTTCAAGGAAAAGAACATATCACGAACAACCGTCTAGACCGCAACATAGGGCCGAGGCAAGTCTCTTGGAACTTCGGGGTCCTGCTCCAGGGCGCTAAGGTATGGGTTGACGGCGTTGCACGTCGAGGTACTCGACAATGTCAGCCGACTCATACAACCACTCGACATCCCCGGTATCTTTTTCGATACGCAGGCACGGCACAGTACCCTTGCCACCTCCCCGAATTAAATCGTCGTATGCCTCACGATCTAAAAGAATATCGCGCATGCGAACCTCTAGCTCGGTCCCATCCAAGAACTGGCGGACCCAGCGACAATAAGGACAAGAATCGTATTGATACAGTGTGTACTGCTCCATCATGCAGTGCAGTATAAACTGCGCGTATGGCACGATCACAGATAGCGCGAGTCAACCGTCTTCGGACCACAATCATCGCGTCTGGTGGAGCGGTCATCGTTGCAGTGATTGTCGCGGGGATCTTGTACAGCTCAGGCTGGTTGGGGAGTGGCGGATCCAAGGCAGAAAACGAGTACCGAAACCTCGGGCGAAAACCTCGCACCCAGCCAATCGAGGTGGTCGAGTATTTTTCCTACGCTTGCATCCACTGTAAGAATTTTGATCCGGTTATCGAAAACTGGAAGACAACGCTCCCCGCAGGCGTGAAGTTTCGACGTGCCCACGTGGGTTTCTCGAATGAAACGGCACTTCTCGCACGCAGCTATTATGCCCTTGAGCATCACGGCGCTCTTGATCCAAACCATACACGCCTCTTCCGTGCAATCCACGATCGTGGGAGGCGTTTTCCGTCTGTCGAATCGGTTGCCGACTACGTCGACGGTTTTGGTATCGAGGGTGACGCGTTCTTGAATACGGTCAACGGTCGCCGCATCAGCGAGATTGCTCTCGCGGATGACCGACGTTGGCGAGAGTATGGTCTAACTGGCGTCCCCGCTTTGGTTGTCGCCGGTAACTACGTGGTCAACATGAATCTTGGGCGTGTCCGCGCGCTCGAAATCGTCGACTCACTGCTGATAGAGCTCCTCGCTAAATCACCGAATCGGTGACTCTTTGATCGCCCCAGCGCGGCCTAAGAATCAGCCTTTCGAAACTCAACCGATGTCGTGACAAAAACAAGCATCCGTCAACTATGGTCGCGGTTGATGCGGTTTATTGCTGCTACGACATTTATCGGTTTGGTTGGCATCGGAAGCTACGCGGTTTACCTGGACGGCACCATTACGCGTACGTTCGAGGGACGTCGATGGACAGTCCCGGCGCAGGTTTTTGCCCAACCGCTCGAACTCTACCAAGGGATGGACCTTTCTCAGGAAGCCTTTCTGATCGAACTGGACCGCCTCGGATACAATCAGCACAGTACGGGAGAGATTCCAGGGACCTATTACATCGGCCCACGTTCCGTCGTCGCAACGCTACGCCCCTTCCGATTTCCCGAAGGCTATCGTGGCAAACAAACGGTATCGGCCCGATTCCGCGGTGGGCAACTCGCTCGTTTATCGTCCAAGACGAAAAACGCCTCGGTTCGACTAGAACCAGCCGTTATCGGAAGCTTTTTCCCCAGTCACGGCGAAGACAGGCTCGTCGTCGAGCCCGACGATACACCCAGTCTCTTGACCGAAACATTGATTGCCGTGGAAGACCGAAACTTTCGAAGCCACTGGGGCTTCGACATCGCAGGCATTCTAAGGGCGTTGATGATCAACGTCGCTGAGGGAAAGGTGCGTCAGGGCGGAAGCACGCTAACCCAACAATTGGTGAAGTCTTATTTTCTCGATAATCGTAGAACGGTTACACGCAAATTTCGTGAGCTCGTCATGGCGATCATCCTCGAACGCCACTTTGAGAAAGAAGAACTACTCAACGCATACATCAACGAAATTTTCTTAGGACAAAATGGTCGAAGAGCCATTCATGGATTCGGCCTTGGAAGCCAATTCTATTTCCGTCGACCGCTGGAGGAACTCAACGCCGAAGAAATCGCGCTGTTAGTCGCCATCGTTCGGGGACCCACCTATTACAACCCTTACCGCCATCCTGGACGCGCAAGGGCTCGTCGCGATCGAGTACTTAAGACCATGCGTGACTTTGATCTCATCGACGAAGCCACGCTCCATGCGGGGCTTGCGAAGCCAATAGAGCTAGCCAATTCCCGACGCGGCGGACGCTACTACCCGGCATTTATGGATCTCGTCCGCCGTGAGTTGTCTCGAGAATTTGATTCCGGCGACCTTGCTGCCAACGGCTACCGAATATTCACCACGTTAAAACCTCATATTCAGGATGCAGCTCAAATTGCTGCGCTTCGGACACTGGGCAATCTCGAACGCGAGCGAAACTTGCCAACCAAAACACTAGAAACGGCCGTGATCACCCGCGATAGCCAAACCGGCGACATCCACGCCGTCGTCGGCGGACGTACTCAAGGAAGCCAGGGCTTCAATCGCGCGCTCAACGCTCGACGACAGGTCGGGTCACTATTGAAACCCGTCGTTGTGTTAACTGCTCTCGAAACCGACCGTTACCATCTTGCCTCAACCATCGATGACGCCCCTATCGTACTGTCCGATTTCAATAACTGGGCACCGCGCAACTTCGACGGTCAATTTCGCGGACCCGTTCCGCTCGTTCGCGCATTGAGCGACTCCCTCAACGTGGCCACCGTTCGCTTGGGCTTGAACATAGGCGTCGCGAACGTAGCGAATCGGATCACGAGTCTTACCGGCAAGTCTATAACGCAACCGTTCCCTTCTTTGTTCTTAGGCGCACTGGACCTTACGCCTTTTGAAGTGTCGGAACTTTATGCTGCGTTCGCGAGCGGCGGATTCCGAACACCCGGCAAGTCCGTCGTTGCGGTCTTAGACACTGGGAACACCACCCTGTCTCGTTACGCGATCGACGTAAACCAGATGTTCAGCCCCGACCATGCAGCGGCCATGACACGAGCCTTACAAGTGACCATGCGGCGGGGCACCGGGCGTTCTTCCCCGTTTGGTGCTACCGGAATAGCGGGTAAGACAGGATCGTCCGACAACTATCGAGATAGTTGGGTCGCTGTATTTGATGCCAAACTTCTAACCGTCGTGTGGATCGGCATGGACGACAATAGTTCCCACGGTCTCAGCGGGTCAAAAGGCGCTCTTCGCTTATGGGATCTATTGGCACACGATCTCACCATTCACGCGGCACTCGTCCCCGCGTTGAGCGATCGATTAAACTGGAGCTGGATCGACTACCGCAGTGGAAACGCGTCCGTCGAGAAGTGTCCGGAAGCCATCAATATCCCGCTCCCGCGCGGCGTTGAGTTACACCGCGACGTCGGCTGTGATCGGGGATCTTCTCGCCAACGTAGTAAAATTCGGAAATGGCGCGACTGACGGTCTTCTTTATTGTTTTGCTTTCGTTTGGTTGTGCAGTCAAAGCTCCCCTCCCCTCCCAACGCGAGTCGACAGCGGCACCAAAACTCAACGGATTATTCGAACCCTCGAATACTGCAGCGACCAATCTGATCGCCAATGCGCGCGAGATGATTGCCGAAAATAATGCAGAAGACGCGATCGTTTTGCTGGAACGAGCATTGCGTCTGGATCCTCAAAACGGACGTACCTGGCTCGTTCTAGCCGAGGCGGAACTCAGCCGCATGGGATTTCTTCGAGCCGAACAATTCGCTCGAAAGGCCATTCTTTTTTTATCAAAAATGGACCACGTCATAGCTTGGCGAACAATAGCCACGGCTCTGGAGGGGCGCGGAGACAATGACGCTGCCCAATCGATTCGCGAAACGCACAATGTCCATTGACGGCCAATTGGCCGCCTAATCGGGTCCTAAATCGACCTCCAACGTGCGCGTCACGAACCCTGCTGATAAACCAAGCTTCGTCGCAATCGCTTCTAACACGAGCCGCTCGGGCTCCATGGTATGGCCTTCGGCTCGAGCGACGATGCAAAGATCTTGGAGGACCTGCATCGCCTGAGTCACACCCGCTTCTTCCCTTACCCGTTCGATCCGGTTATCGAGGTCCTTTTCCAATGCGCCAACATCGACGGTGTCTTTGAACGCCCCTTTTCCGAAAAACTTCTCGAAAACCCCGACTTCGCCTTGAGTGATTTCGCCGTCCGCCCTTGCCACCACGAGCGATCCGGCAAACAGCAGACGCCGCATGGATTCCGCGGCGACGGTCTTGGCTTCCAGGTAGCTCGGTTCCATCAGGCTCATAAGCTTTTGCACACCCATTTCGAGTTGCGCAGTACTGTCTCCGGAGGAATTAACCAACTCCGACCCATGGAAGAGCTCTAGAGCTTTGACTCGAAGCGGGCTAAAAGGATGCGTCGAAAACCAATCCTCGCTGGGCGTCCTTATGCTTGGATCGGCGTCCTCTTCTTGCATCTGATCGACCTGAGAAAGAAAGTCATCGAGCTCAAAGCTAATGGTTCGGCCGGATAGGCCAGACGCCAATTTGAATAGCGAGCGTGCTACCGCTTGCCGATCGTCAGCGCAATAAGCCCCGGCGCGGTCCGCGGAAATTTCTGCGTACCGTGACCAGGCAAATAACGACAGCGCCAAGCGCGGGTCAGGCTTCTCGTCGCCCCGCAGGACAGATCCTATGGGTATGTCGTGGTGTGCGTAGACATGGTGTCCAAGTTCATGGCCCATGACGAAAACGAGTTCAGATCCTTCAAAATCCTCCAACAAAGCCGACGAAAACATAACCAACAACCGACCCTCTTCGGGGCGAAAACACATGGCATTGTGCTGAGGGCTTGGGAATACGAAAAGCTCCAGGGGTAACGAGACGCCCAATTTTTCTATGCACGCATCTGCCATGGACCGTAACGAAGGAGCCATCGCGGGGCTCAGTCGAACTGCGGTTGAAAGAAGGCGCCGCCGAGTCCGAAACGGAACATCGTCCTCGAGTCGCGCTATGTGTTCCTTGATCCGCACGATTGTCGGATCGCGCGAGAGAGCATCGAAGAGATCACGGTCATTACTACACCGGATTTTCTCCGCGTCCGTCATTCAATCTCGCCGCCGTTAATCCAGATCCATCAGTCTACGGTACTGACGCAAGTGGCGTAGTGAAGACAGGCGGTCGCCCCGAATTTCGTAGATACGCGCCAGGTTATAGTGTGCATCGGCCACCGACAGGGCCTTCCGATAAAACTTCACCGCGAGATCAATCTCATCAAGTTCATCAAACACGGTCCCCATGTTGTAGTACGCGAGTTGATGCGAAGATGTGGTTTCGAGGGCGCGTTGGTAGTGTCGTTTAGCGCTTTTGAGGTCACCCCGTAGTTGACACAGACGCCCCAAATTGACATGCGCGTCAGCATTCTCTGGATCCAGGTTGATCGCTTGCCGGTACGCATCGGGCGCTTTGTTGGGATCAACTTCTTCAAGCTCGAGACCGAGGTTGTACCAATCGTCGCTATCGAGTTCGTCGATAGGCTGCGAATTCTGATCACCTCGCGCGGCCAGAGAAGCAACGTTGTCAGGCGTTTTGTCCTGAGCAAAATTCAACAAACCCTGCCCCGTTTGGGCATCCCAGGTTCCTTGAGCTCCACGGAGGACTACACTGTCGCCATCGGCAAAGATTGGTAAAGACGAAAGTGCTCGGGCATCCGTTACCTGGTTTCGCAACTTCTTCAGTGTGGAAAAAGTCCTGCGTACTTTCACGTCGCCATCAAGCAAACGACGCGCGGTTCGGAGGAGAACCAAATCTTGAAAACCGAAGCGGTACTCAAACCGATCACCTCGTTCGGGTTCGATCAAGCCCCTTTCTACGAAGTGCCGAATTTGGCGTGAGGGTAGTCCGGTGAGTCCCGCCACCTGTCGCGTCGAATAGCCGTAGTCAGATCTGCGGGGATTGGTCTCGCTTGCTTGAGGCGCTACGAATAAGTCCGGCATGGCACTCCCGACAGTTGCGTTGTCTGGTCAGCCTTCGGTAGATCCGTCCCGCAGTCCCAATCCACCATCGGCCCAGCCTATCTCGGCCATCAAACGCTTGTGGTTTGATGGATTGCGCTACGGTTCCAGGCAATATAGCCGGTAACTCGTCCCCCCTCAACAAGTGCCGAAGGGTGAGTTGTACATTCGTCGGCTATTTCTTCGTTTCAGTCTTCGTATCCGTTAAACGCAGAATATTACCGGTGTATCGCTTAGCTCGAATCGCATGGACGAGCGTCGTTATTTGGTCGTTATCGACTTGATAGATCACGCCAATCCCGCATATGGGCGTAACAACAATGCGCTCGGTCGCGGGAACAACTCCACGAAACGAATCCCCCTTGCAAATGCGACCTCGACGTCGTTGGAAGTCCAGCAAGTGCTCATCACGCAGCCCTCTGCAACGTTGTCTGGTTTGAGCTACCCACGAACGGTTAGCTGGACCACGCATGAGCAGCGTATTTTCATCCAGCACTTCGATGCGCCTGTACGTTCCCGTGTTCACGCACCGCACGGGAGCTACATACGCTTCAGCAGGTAGAGGTTCCGCTAGAATCGCTTCCAGCGTTTCTTCTGCCAAAACCGCGCTAGCGCTGACGAGCGCAGCAACCCTTATGCAGGTCGAGCGATATCGGATCATCCCTCGATGGTACGCCATGTTCGACCCACGTCTAACCCCAGCTGGCATTATCAGGAGACGATTTAGTCGACGGGCCAACCCGAAGAGCACCTCCTTCGCGGAATCTGGCGTTTCGCGACAACAGCATCCTCGACGTTCTCGGTCTAGGCTCACTAGGGAATTTCCGGTGGAACGTCTTAGTCTAGATAGCGAGCGACCAAATGGGCTTTAAATGGTTCTGCACTCAGCGATTCCCCAGTGACTTTTTCGATAAGAGGTCCGGTCGCCAACATACGCCCTTGCGAATGGACGTTTTGCCGCAACCATCCTACCAACCCCTCAAATTCTCCGCGAGAAATTAAACTAGGCAAGTCATCGATAGCTTGCATTGCCGACTTGAAGAGTTGTGCCGCAGCGAGCGCACCTAGCGTATACGTTGGGAAATAGCCGATTGTCCCCGAAAACCAATGTACATCTTGCATGCATCCGTCTGCATCGTTTCCAACGGTTCCAAGGCCTAGGTAGGACCGCATTTTTTCGTCCCAAGCATCCGGAATCTCTGTGGGATCAAGATCGCCTGCCACGAGCGCTTTTTCGAGGTCATAACGCAAAATCACGTGCATCGGATAGGTGGCCTCGTCCGCATCAACCCTTATGAAACCGCGACCCACTTTCCTCACATGCCGGAGCAGATTGTCGTCAGACCATTCCGCCGATTCGTTACCACCACCGAAAGCGTTTCGAATATGTGGTGCCGCGAATGCAATAAAGGCGGGGCTTCGGCACACCTGCATTTCGATAAACAGTGATTGACTCTCATGCAACGCCATACCCCCGGAACCACCTACCGGTTGAGTGCGCCACGAGGCCGGAAGGCCTTGCTCATAGAGGGCATGACCCGTTTCGTGTAATACGCCAAACAGCGACTCGAGAAAATTGTTTTCGTTATAGCGTGTGGTGATGCGCGTATCGTCCGGCACCCCTCCACAAAATGGATGATGACTGACGTCCAATCGACCGTGCTCAAAATCGAACCCCAACTGCGCCATCATCAACCGCCCCAGATTCGCTTGGCAGTCTTCGACGAAGGGACCTTCAATCGGAATGGCGGGCTCTTGTTGAGACAAAATTGAATCGATACATCCGGGAAGAAAGTCCAGCAACGAGGTGAACAGCGGATCAATGTCCACTTGCCTTAGTCCGGGTTCAAACGTATCCAAGAGAGCGTCGTATTGGCCCAAGCCTTTCGCCTCAGAAAGACACTCCGCCCGACGTTTTGTTAGATTCACGACTTCGCCCAACAAAGGCAGGATCCCCTTGAAATCATTAGCGGCGCGGAGCTGCCGCCAGCGTTGCTCACAAAGTGACGTGGCTTTTGAATACGCCATAACGAGATCCGCTGGTACCGCCATCGCGTCCTCGTACGAACGCTTCATCTCGAGCACGTTGGCGCGCTGCCAGGCATCAAGCGGTTCGTCCACGGCTGCGTGGATGAGATCGGGAATCTCTGGTGCCGACAGTTCAGTGTGTATTAGACCGTTCAGTGTCGCCAATGCCTCCGTGCGCGCCACCCCCCCGCCGGTCGGCATGACGGCAGCATCATCCCAGGACAACATCGACAGCGCGTGGTTTAAATCGTTGATCTTGGCAAACCGAGCTTCCAGCTTTTTGTAATGCATCGACATGCTCCATCAGCGCAAGTGGCTCTTAGTATAAGCCGCGCGCGATCACGACTCGCTCCCCCAGACGATCCGAGACAGAGCATCGTCAGAGAAGCCCCAGGCGAAAAAACCGCCGTATGTTAGGGACGAGTTAGATCGGCTAGGGCAACCACGTCCATTTGATCCGACCGACAACCATCGCCGCACGAAAACTTGACCGCCCTAGCGTTCGTGGTTAGGTCGTGCTCAGATTAGGCTTACGTTGTGTCGAACCTGGGGCTCCTAAAGTTTGGACACCGAAACCCACTACAGTAGACGCACAGCACTGGCTCTCGTCGTTGCGAGCATGGTGGGTACCGGCGTGTTCACTAGCCTTGGATTTCAGCTCGAAGGCATTCAGTCCGGCTTCGCCCTACTCCTGCTCTGGGTCATCGGGGGAGTCGTTGCTCTCGCGGGCGCCGTCAGCTACGCCGAACTCGGCGCTGCATTTCCAAGGTCGGGAGGCGAATACAATTTCTTGTCCGAGATTTATCATCCTGCAGCGGGATTCGTGTCCGGCTGTATTTCAACCATTATGGGATTTGCCGCGCCGTCTGCCCTCATCGCGATAACCTTCGGCACGTACGTGACAAACGCTTTCCCTAGCCAGTCTCCAACCCTATGGGCGGTTGGGTTGGTTCTCGTGTTAACGGGTGTTCACACCACGACGCGTCGCGGGGGAGCTCGCGTTCAACGATCCACCACCTTCCTAAAGATCGCCCTAATCGTTTTATTTTGCTTAACCGCATGGTTTTGGGTACCCCAAATCCAACCCATTAATTTCTCGCCCTCGCTGGATGAGCTGTCACTAATCACCAGCGGCAGTTTCGCCGTTGCGCTCATCTACGTTTACTACGCGTACACCGGGTGGAACGCCGTCACGTACATGATCGACGAATTTGAACAACCGGGGAAAATGCTATCGCGCGTCATGGGTATGGGAACGCTCATTGTGCTGTGCCTCTACCTACTCCTTAATCTCACGTTCCTGGTGACGACACCCATCGATCTTATGGTGGGTCGGGTTGAGATCGGTTACGTCGCCGCCGACCACGTCTTTGGACGCGATGGGGCCATGATCATGAGCGTGATGTTGGCCCTGCTCCTAATCTCAACCTTGAGTGCCCTG